>JAEUIG010000412.1 GCA_016795125.1 Planctomycetaceae bacterium
ATCCCCTCCAACCGGAGCCTGGCCCCGTACGGCCTGGAACTCCAGTGGTGGGGCCAGGCCATCATGGACCCGGCTCAGGATGTCGTCGTGTACGTGGCCGTGGACGAAGACAACGTCTACGTCCAGTCGCGCGACGGCATCGTTACGGCATTCCAGGGAGATTCCGGCAAGCGACTCTGGTCGCAGATGCTGGGCAGCACGTACAAGGTCGGCATGCCGCTCGCCACCAACGAGCGATACGTGTTTGTCGCCGTCGGCCTCGACCTGTTCGCACTGAACAAGTTCACGGGCGAGCTGGAATGGGAACTGCCGCTGACACATCACCCGTCCACGGCCCCGGAGGCTGACAACGACCACATCTACATCGGCATGGTCGACGGCAGCCTGTTCTGCTACGACCTGAACAAGATCCGCCAGTTCTGGGAAGAAGGCAAACTCCCCCGGTTTGCAGCCAACGCCTTCCTGTGGAAGCACAAGGCCGCGCTCGAACTCACGTCACCCCCGGTGTCGAACGGCGAGTTTGTCTCGTTCGCGAGCCTCAGCGGAACGGTGTATTCCGTCAGCACGCGCGATCATAAGCTCAAGTTCCAGTTCGAGACAGATGAACCGATCCAGACGCCGATTGGTCGTGGCGCCGGTTCGTTGTTTGTCGTTTCTGAAGACTCGCGCCTGTACTGCCTCAATCGCGACACCGGACTTCGCCGGTGGACGTTTACTTCCGGCGTGCCGATCCGGGAGCAGCCACTGGTGATCGGCAGCAGCGTCTACGTCACTCCGTTGAACGACGGGATGTACTGTCTGAATGTGGCGACAGGAACGATCAAGTGGCGCCAGCAGCGTGCGGCCGTGTTTCTCGGCGCCACGGATCGCTACGTCTTTGCCACGGACAAATTGAACAACGTGCTGCTGCTGTCGCACGACGACGGCGGCATCCTGGGAGAATTGGCGACGCAGGGCTTCACCTGCGACCTGCCGAACGAGCGGACCGACCGGCTGTTTCTGGTTTCGCCGGACGGACTGGTCGTGTGCATCCGCGAGACGGGCCAGGAATTCCCGATCTATTACAAGTTCCCGGAACGACGTCCGATTCTGCCCGAACTGGCCATCGATCCCCCGGCGGCCGAGGCTCCGGCCCAGTAAGCTTGTCACCGTCCGAGTTCAGGCTCTAGCCTGCACGTAAGCGAGCCGCATCCAGCGGCCCGTCGCACGCTTGTTGTCCGTCAGGACGGCTGTCGATCGATGACGCTCCATGCCCCCGAACGGCTGTCCCGCCATGACCTGGAGCGGCGGCAGCTTGAACGCGTCCGCCAGTTGCTGGACGAAGTCGCAACGCACAATCCGTTCTGGCGCCGCAAGCTGCTCGACGCCGGATACGAGCAGGGCCGTCTCGGTTCGCTCGACGAGTTCCGTTCTCTCCCGCTGACCACCAAGGCGGAACTGGTCGCCGATCAGAACGAGAATCCCCCTTACGGCTCGAATCTCACCTATCCGCTGACACGCTATTCCCGACTGCATCAGACGTCCGGAACGACCGGACGGCCGATGCGCTGGCTCGACACCCCGGCCAGCTGGGACTGGTTGATGGAATGCTGGGCGCAGATTTACCGCATCGTTGGCCTGCGGTCCGACGACGTGCTGGCCTTTCCCTTCTCCTTCGGACCGTTCATCGGGTTCTGGGCGGCCTTCGACGGCGCGGTGAAGCTCGGCAACCTCTGCCTCCCCATGGGGGGCATGAGCAGCGAAGCGCGGCTGCAGATGATCGCGGACCTCGGCGCCACCGTCGTCTGCTGCACGCCGACCTACGCACTGCGGCTGGCCGAAGTCGCGGAAGCCATCGGCATGAACCTGGCCTCCACCCCGGTTCGCATGCTGATCGTCGCCGGTGAACCGGGCGGCAACATTCCCGAAGTGCGGCGGCGGATCGAAGAGGGCTGGGGCGCGCGACTGTTCGATCACTGGGGCATGACGGACATCACCTCGCTCGGGATCGAGCCGGCCGGGAACCCCGGCGGGCTGCTGATCCTCGAATCGGAATGCATCGCGGAGATCATCAATTCCGAAACCGGTTCCCCGGTCGCTCCCGGCGACCTCGGTGAACTCATCATCACCAATCTCGGCCGCTGGGGAATGCCGGTCATCCGCTATCGGACGGGTGACCTTGTTCGGGCCGCGACCGAGCCGTGCCGCTCCGGCCTCGCACTGCTGCGGCTGGAAGGGGGCATCCTCGGCCGTGCCGACGATATGGTGACGATCCGCGGCAACAACGTGTTTCCCTCGAGCATCGAAGCCATCGTCCGCCAGTTTCCCGAAGTCGTCGAGTTCCGGATCGTGATCGAACGGGTGCGGGCGATGCAGCACCTGCGTCTGGAGATCGAACCTGCGGCGACGATCGGGGATTCGGCCGAGGTTCTGGGCCTGCTCATCACGCGCATCGCCCGGGCGATGAAGGACCGGCTGAACTTCCAGGCGGAGATCCAGTGTGTCGCAATGGGCAGTCTGCCGCGTTTTGAAGGCAAAGCCCGCCGGGTCGTCCGACAGGACCGAGTGTGATTCTCGGCGTAGAGCCGAAGAAGAACCGCTAATATGCGCTAATGTACGCTGATACGGTTCTTTCCATCCGTCACAACAGTGCCCACGACCTGTCCGGGCACAACGGCTCTGTCCGCAAATGGCCATTAGCGCCTATTAGCGTTCATTAGCGGTTCCCTTTCCCTTCCGTCGAATCAGTGGTCGCGTTCGGTTGCCGTGCTGACGATCCTGCATATCTCCGACCTGCACTTCGGGCCGCCGTTTCTGCCGCATGTCGGTGAGGCGTTGCTGCAGATTGCTCCCACGCTGGAACCGGACGTCATCGTCGTCAGCGGCGACTTCACGCAGCGCGCCCGGCGCGAACAGTTCCTCGCCGCGCAGCAGTATCTGAAACGGCTGCCGCCGGCGCCGCAGGTGGTCGTGCCCGGAAACCACGACGTGCCGCTGTACCGGTTCTTCGAGCGGATGTTCCATCCGCTCGACCTGTACCGCGAGTACATCAACTCCGATCTGGATCATGTCGTCCACGTCAACGGCGCGGTCATCGTCGCGCTGAACTCCACGTCGCCGCATCGGGCGATCACCAACGGCCGGATTCGCGCCGGGCAGCTGGAGTTCTGCGAACGCGTATTCCAGGACGCTCCGCAGGAGTCGGCGCGCATCGTCGTGGCGCACCATCACTTTGTCCCCGCGCCGGATTATGACCGCGACAAGGCGATGCCGGGATCGAAGCGGGCGCTGGAACGGTTCGCCGAGCTGGGAGTCGACCTGCTGCTGGGGGGCCACCTGCACCGGGCGTACGTCGGCAATTCGCTGGACATTCACCCGGGCGGCGTGCGCGATCGTGGAGTGATCATCGTGCAATGCGGGACATCCACGTCCCGGCGCGGCAGAATGCGCGAACGGGAGAAGAACTCGTTCAACGTCATCAAGCTCGGGCCGCAGATGCTGCACGTGAAGCACTACATGTACTTCAGCGACGTCGACGCCTTCGAGCCGATCGGCCGGCATACGTTTCCGAGACTCGGCATGCGGTACGAGGACGACTGAGAAAGACCTCCGGGAACGGAAAAACAGGAGGTAACAGAGGAAACGAAGGAAGGAAGTTGCAAATCAATGGTACGCGTTGGTGCATTACGACAATCAGGATGAAACGCAGCGGCACGGAGGATACGGAGAAGTTTCGTTCAGTTCTTATTCTCTGTGCCTCTGTGTTTCCATTCCTTCTGGCCTTAGAGCCTGTCCGAGAACTGCAAACCAGCCGGGTGGCCGGGGTTGGAGCAACGCGAAACCCCGGCGAACACACACCGGGGCTTCCCTTCGGTCCAGCCCCGGCCACCCCTTTCCGGTTTTCGGATAGGCTCTTAATCCGACATACGTCTGCGAGGCGCGGCACGCTTTGAAGCGAAAGTCGAGAGTGGCAACGGTGTCAGCGCATTCCACAAGAAGCGGAATCGCATTGGACGACATGACGTCCGGATACATTTTCTAAACCTACGTCCCTCTCTGTTTTCTCTGTTACCTCCTGTTCGTTCCCTTTTTAATTGCGATCAAGCGCCTGTGCCTGCCACCACGACCTACCGCATCGCCGTGCTGCCGGGTGACGGCATCGGCCGCGACGTAACCGATGCGGCGGTGGCCGTGTTGAAGGCGGCGACACGCCACTGGACCGGCACGCAGCTTGAGTTTCGGGAGTACCAGGCCGGGGCTGCCGAGTACCTCCGCAGCGGGTGCGATCTGCCGGAAGCGACGCTGGCCGCATGCCGCGAATCGGACGCCGTCCTGCTGGGGGCCATGGGGCTGCCGGACGTCCGCAAGGCCGACGGTCGCGAGCTGACTCCCCAGATCGAGCTGCGCGAGATTCTCGACCTGTATTGCGGCCTGCGGCCGATCCAGCTGTTTCATTCCGCGGACACGCCGCTGAAAGGCCGCGACGCCGGCGAGATCGATTTCGTCATCGTCCGCGAGAACACCGAAGGGCTGTTCTTCGCGCGCCACGAACAACGGCCGGCGACGGACTTCGAAGCCCGCGACACGCTGCGGATCACGCGCGCGGGAAGCGAGCGGGTGTTTCGATCTGCGTTTCGGCTGGCCCGGCGGCGACGCAGGCACGTCACGCTGGTCGACAAGGCGAACGTGCTGCCGTCGATGGTGTTCTTCCGGAAGGTGTTCGACGAGGTCGCGGCCGAGTTTCCCGAGGTCACGACCGACCGGATGTACGTCGACGCCGCCGCTCTGCACCTGGTGCGCCGGCCGGAGTCGTTTGACGTGCTGGTGACGGAGAACATGTTCGGCGACATCCTGTCGGACCTGGCGGCGGCTCTGGTGGGAGGAATGGGGATGGCGCCGTCGGCCGACATCGGCGACGAGGCCGCCGTGTTTCAGCCGTCGCACGGCACGGCGCCCGATATCGCCGGCAAAGGCATCGCCAATCCGATCGCCACGATCCTGTCGGCGGCGCTCATGCTGGAGTGGCTGGAGTGTCCGGAATGCATCGCGGCGGCCGCTCGGATTCGCGGCGCAGTGACAGCAGTGCTTTCCGACCCGGCGTGCCGGACGCCGGACCTGAGTGGGCGGATGAAGACCGAGGGACTGACCGCGGAGATCGTCGAGAGGTTAGACATAAGTGGCGAACGGTCAGGTGGGGGAGTCTAATGGCTCACTGACCTCTCACCTCTGGCCGCTTCCTCAAATGATCAGCACCGATCTGCTCAAGTTCTTTCGCGTGAAGCCGGGGTCGCGCGTGCGGCTGGAGGACTTCGATCCGGGTTGGGAACAGACCGACGAGCTGGCCAGGCTCGGCAAGGAGTCGGTCAAGCAGCGGGCCGAAGGGCTGCTCGAAGCATGCGTGGCAGAGCTGACGCAGGCACAGGAGCTCCTGTATGCGGACAATCGCCACGCGGTGCTGGTCATCCTGCAGGGGATGGATGCGGCCGGCAAAGACGGCACGATCAAGAAGGTGATGTCGGGGCTGAACCCGCAGGGCTGCCAGGTGTACAGTTTCAAGGCGCCGTCCGATGAAGAACTGGACCACACGTTTCTCTGGCGCTGCGTCTGCCGGATGCCGGAGCGTGGGCGGATCGGAATCTTCAATCGTTCGTACTACGAGGACGTCCTGATCGCGCGGGTGCATCCCGAACTGCTGGGGACGCACCTGCCGCCCGGAAAGCGCGGCAAATCGTTCTGGAAAGGCAGGATGGACGACATCAATGCCCTCGAGGACCACCTCGTCCGCAACGGCACGGTCGTCGTCAAGTTCTTCCTGCACATCTCTAAAGACGAGCAGCAGCGACGTTTTCTTGATCGCCTCAACCAGCCGGAGAAGCACTGGAAGTTCAATCCGGGCGACCTGAAAGAACGCGGCTACTGGGACGATTACGTCGACGCCTACGAAAAGGCTCTCACCGCCACGAGCACGAAGCACGCCCCGTGGTACGTCATCCCGGCGAACCACAAATGGGTCGCGCACGCGGTCGTCGCCTCGATCCTGTCGACGACGATCGACGAGATGAAGCTGGAGTTCCCGCAGGTCACGCCGGAGCAGAAACAGGGACTGGAGGCGGCGCGGACACAGCTTGAGTCGGAGTAAGACGGAAGAAACAGGAGGGAACAGAGCAAACGGAGAGGGCCGCGGAGCAGCAAGTTGCGGAAGGAGAGTACCGCAAAAGGTGCAAAAGCCGCGAAAAGGGTGTGCGAGCCAGTGGCCCACTGCCGCATCAGAAAAGGAAGAACCACAAAGGCACGAAGAACACAACGGCGAGCCGATCGAAGCCCTTCTTTGCGTCCTTCGTGCCTTTGTGGTTCAAAACTCCGCTCTCCATCTCCGCGCACGCTCCCTGAGGCGCGGCACTCATTTCACTGAACCTGCAGTCTTCCAATTCACCTCTCCGCGACCTCCTCCGGTTGCTCTGTTCCCTCCTGTTTCTTGCGTTCGGAGTTCGATTTTCGTGCTGCGGATTTTCCCCCGCCACTACACCTCCGCGGCCGCGCGCGAAATCAGGCTGCGCGCGACCGACTGGATTCCGGTGTGCTCGAAGTAGTTGGTCGTCATGTCGACCGAGGCGGCGATCCAGTCGCCCTTGCTTTCCAGTCCACCGATGGTGCCGCGGAGTTTCTCCGTGATAGAGACCGGCGTGAGGTGCTTCTGCTGGACGAATGATTTTGTCCAGCCCTGGATGCCGCCGACCCCTTCCTTGATGAAGTCGAGCTGCTTGGCCGGGCTGCCGCCGGGGATCATGGCGCTGATCGCGGCGAAGGCCTTGTTCTCCTGCAGGCCGGAGACGCCGGAGCGGTCGATCAGGCCGAGGGCCTTGTCCATGAAGTCCGGACCCAGCGGAAGGACGCCGTCGACGGTGATCAGCGCCGCCATCCGCATCAGGGATTCGTGCCGCATGTCGGCCAGCGATTCGACGAAGTCGGTGATGCGGTCGCCGGGGATGCCGTTGATCTTGCAGAAGGCGACGATCTCCGTGACCAGCTTGACGCCGAAGTCCACGGCCTGCGTGGTGTCCGCCTGCGGTGTGATCTTCGTCAGGAAACTGAGGAAGCCGACGCTCTCGCCGATCTTGTTGACGAACGACGCGAATCCGCCCAGGCCCTGCACGCTGTCGACCGTCTGATACAGCCAGACGGCGCGCTGGTAGCCCTGCGTTTTGTCGTTATAGAGCGCGATCGCCCGCTCGCCGATCTTCTGGATGCGGGCCTCGTTCTTCTCGCCGGTGACGTGCCGGATGGTGTTCTCGAAGCCGACGATGTTCTGCCATTCACCGGGGACGACCCAGTCGAGCGCGCCGAGCATGCGTGTCGTCAGGCTTTTCGCCGGCAGGTCGTCCACCAGTTCGTAGATGGTCTGGCTCATGGTTGTTGTCTCCGTTATTCGAGTTCGGCAACGCCGGTGAGGTCAAACTTTTCCAGCCACGCTTTGCGGTCGGATTCTCCAAAGCCCGCATCCACGGAACGCACCTGCACCTGGAAGCGCTGGCCCACGAGCGCCGACAGGCTTTTGGCTTCCTCAGTGACGATCGGATAGCCGGCGATCTTGTCGGTCACTCCTTCGAATTTGGTCCGGGCGTCGGGATTGCTCTCGGTGTCGAAGATCGAGAACAGGGCCAGCTCCTTGCCTCCCTGTTGCAGGCTGGCCTGGGCGAAGCCGGATTTCTCCTGCTTGAAGACGATGTCGTAACCGTCTCCCTGCTTCGGAAAGAACTGGTTGAACGTGCCGCCGTCGACCGCCTTCTGCGCGACGGAGGTCTGTTTGCCTTCCGTCTGCGTCTGCGCGGACTCCCAGCGTGAGGGCGCTTTTTCGCAGCCCGCTCCCATCAGCAGTGCGAGTGCCAGGACCGCCCAGCGCGATCTGCTCTCCAGAATGGTACGCATAGAGTGCTCTCCCCCCGAGGCTGGTGAATGGTTCACTTCTTGGAGATCGCCCGATGAATCGCCAGCACGACGATCGCGCCGACGACGGCCAGAAAGAAGCTGCGGACATCGAAACCGTCAACTTTTCCCATGCCCAGCAGCGTGCCGAGATAGCCGCCGACGAATGCGCCGACGACGCCCAGGATGACAGTGACGATGCACCCGCCCGGATTGGGACCCGGCATGAGCCACTTGGCCAGTGCGCCGGCGATCAGTCCGAATACAATCCACGACAGAATTCCCATGCGATCTTCCTCGAATGCTCGGGTTGTCCACGGACTTCAGCACGGCGCGTTAACATGCGGCGAGACGCCGCATCGTGCGGCCGAACAATCGGCCACCGGCGCAACGAAGAGTTTGATCAGCGACCGGAATGCGGCCGGCCGGCATCATCTGCGGACCAGAAGGTGAAGCCCGACGGGAGGTGCGACGCTGGTTGGCGACAGGTGGACGGAGTGAAGTCCGACAAAGCGCCTGGCCACGTCGCAGTTTGCACGCCCTGATTGTGGCGAGCCGATCTGCAGACTGCAAACGTGGCTGAGGTTGATCCCCGTGTGGCACGCCCAGACCAACGGTATGGATGTGGCGAGCGTCGATAGCGTTTGCCACGCCCTTGGCCGGGCGTGCCACCCCTCCCAGTTCAGACTCGAACTGGCATTGCCAGGAGTACCGGAAATCCGCACGATCCTGCACCGGCGTGCCAGAATCGAACCAAGCAGCGACTCAGCCTGTCGAATCAGGTGTACGGTCAAATGCCGCATGCCGAACGGGTGCCGGCCTGCACTACGGCAGTGTCGTCGTCAGCATTCGAAAAAGTTGGTCCAACACGGATCCGCCGGCAGGCGTAATTCGGGCAGCAGCCGCTCGCGGTGACGGTGCGCCCACTGAGTTCTCACGACTGATCGAATCGGACACGAACACCACTCTCCCGGGAGACGGCCAGATGCGACGGGTCCAGGCGCGGCGGGGCTTTACGCTGATTGAGCTGCTGGTCGTCATCGGGGTCATCGGCATTCTCGCGGCGCTGATTCTGCCGGCAGCGCAACAGT
>JAEUIG010000420.1 GCA_016795125.1 Planctomycetaceae bacterium
GGCTCGGCCAGTTGATTGGGCAGGCCGGCACGGCTGTGACCCCGCTGGTTCCGGGCGGGATGGTCAGCGTCGCAGGCGAACGCCTGCACGCGTTTACCGAGGGCCTGCTGGTCGAAGCGGGGGGCGATGTGGAAGTGGTCGCTGTCCGCGGAACGCGAGTCCTCGTGCGACCGAAATCGCCGGAACACCCGGCGTCCTCGACTGCCGAGCCTGGGGGCTTGCCTGTCGCGCGCGCCGATGCCGCCGTCGCGCCGCCGCTTGACTTCGACGTGCCGCAAAGTTAAACCGCTATTGAGGTTGTCGGCACTCGCCGATGGTCAACACGCGACGCATCGCGTCGCGCGAACTTCGCAGCGCCGCTGCGTTTTCGAGACTCGTCATCTGCGGGCAGGGATCGAGCAATGCTGCAATGGTTCATCGTAGTCGGCGCTGCGGTGATGCTGCTCATCTTCATGGCAGTCTTCGCGCGGTATTTCGGCCTGTGGATCCAGTGCAAGATGACGCGCGCCGGGATCTCGCTCGGCAACCTGGTGATGATGTCGATCCGCAAGGTCAACCCCGGCGTGATCGTCCGTTCCAAGATCATGGCCGTGCAGACCGGGTTGATCGAAGAGAACCCCACGCTGACGACCCGTGCGCTCGAAGCCCACTACCTTGCGGGCGGCGACGTCCCCAAAGTCACCCGTGCGCTCGTCGCCGCGCACCGCGCGCGTCTCGACATGGACTGGCAGATCGCCCAGGCGATCGACCTGGCCGGACGCGATGTCCTCGATGCCGTCCGCACCAGCGTCTATCCCAAGGTCATCGACTGTCCTGACCCCAAGAAGTCGCAGGGCACGCTGGACGCTGTCGCCGGCGACGGCGTCCAGCTCAAGGTGCGTGCCCGCGTCACCGTCCGCACGAACATCCAGCAGTTGATCGGCGGCGCCACCGAAGAAACGGTGATCGCGCGCGTCGGCCAGGGGATCGTCCAGGCCATCGGCTCAACGCACAGCTACAAGGACGTGCTCGAGAACCCGGACCGGATCTCGTACACGGTGCTCAACCTCGGACTCGAAGCGCAGACCGCGTTCGAGATCGTCTCGATCGACATCGCCGATGTGGACGTGGGTGAAAACATCGGTGCGCGCCTGCAGGCCGACCAGGCGGAAGCCGATATGCGCGTCGCCCAGGCCGTCGCAGAGCAGCGGCGCGCCGCCGCGATCGCCCTGGAACAGGAAAACGTCGCCAAGACAACGCAGAACCGCGCGGAAGTCGTGCTCGCGGAAGCCGAAGTGCCCAAGGCGATCTCGCAGGCGTTCCGGGACGGTCAACTGGGATTGCTCGACTATTACGAATTGCAGAACGTTCAGGCGGACACCCGGATGCGGGTTGCGATCGCCGGCGGCGGCGATGGCAACGCTCCGTCGATTGTTGCCGAAGGCCGTCGCTGAGTTCGTTGATGCAAGGGCTGACGCATCTCCTGCGACCAGCCCGGCAGCCACCAGGCATTCGCCATGTACGATTTCCCACTCCTGCTGGCGTTCGATTTCGGCGGGGTGATCTTTCTCCTGTTCGCCCTGTTGTCCTTCATTTCCTGGATCGTCAACCAGGCGAAGGGGGCCAAGCAGAACCCTCCGCCACGCCGGCCGCAGCAACCGGTGCAGCGGAATCCGCAGGTTCAGCGGGAGATTGAACGCTTTCTCCGCGAGGCCGGCGGACAGCAGCAGCGCCCGGACCGGCCCATCGTCGACGCGGATGAGATC
The DNA here is from genome assembly GCA_016795125.1 of Planctomycetaceae bacterium. Classification (GTDB taxonomy): domain Bacteria; phylum Planctomycetota; class Planctomycetia; order Planctomycetales; family Planctomycetaceae; genus JAEUIG01. The sequence goes on from JAEUIG010000420.1 coordinate 1,746, forward strand.
GAGATCGTGCAGTCGCCCTCGGGGCGACGTCCCCCGACGAAGCGCCGAAAAGTGGAGAAGCCTCGCCCGTCACCGGGCGCGCGCAGCGCGACACCGCTGCCGTCGAGTGCCGCCGCCGACCGGCCGGGTCAGCGTCTGGCCGATCGCCACCTGGCCGCCGCCCCCAAGTCGGCGGTCGCCTCTGAGCATCTGTCCCAGCGCGTTGCTGCGGAACACCTGCCGGACGACGTGTCGAAGTCGGTCTCGCAGCATCTGGGGGTCTTCGCGGCCGCACAGCCCACCGGCACGGGACGCAACCGCCGCTCGGTTTCGGCGGATTTCCTGAACACGATCCGGACTCCGGACGGCATGCGCACCGCGTTCATCATGCAGGAAATCCTCCAGCGACCACGGACCTTGCGCCGCCGGGGTTCGTGAGTCGGCAGTCCGGTCCCTGCCGCTTTCCTGTTCGACTCATGCCCGATCCGCTCCTGAAGGTGCTGCTGCTCACCGGACGACTCGAAGTCCGCGGCAGTTCGCGACAGACGCTCACCCTGGCGCGGCATCTCGCCGCGCACCAGGTCGAAACGATGATCGTCTGCACCGACGCCGGCGTCCTCCCAAAAACGGAACGGCGCAGCCTGCAGGTTCGTGAATACGGCTCGCTGGTCTCGCCGCTGGCCGGGCGCATCGCCGAGTGGCTCCTCGCATCCGAGCTCCGCAACGACCCGCCCGATCTCATCCACGTTCAGCAGCGCAGCATGCTGCCGATCGGCCGCCGGCTCGCACATCGCCTGCAGCGGCCGTACATCGCCTCCATTCACGACTACCTCGGTCCCCGCGAAACGTTGCGCTTCGCGTGGCGCTGGTGCCGCATGCTGACCGCCGTCAGCCAGTCGGTGAAGGACGAACTGGTCAAAGTCGCCGGAATCCCGGAGGACCGGATCGTCGTCATCCATTCCGGCGTCGATACAAAACAGGCGCTCGAAGTCGGTGAAATCCTGGATCCGCATCGGGCTCCCGTCATCGGAACGGCCGGTCCGCTGGAAGCCGCCAAGGGGCTGCGGTATTTCGTCGACGCCATCCCTCCGGTGCTGGCACAGCATCCCCGCGCCGAATTCCTGATTGCCGGCGCCGGTCCCGAGGAGCACAACCTCCGACGGCAGGTTCGCGACCTCGGCGTCGTCGAGCATGTCACCTTCGTCCCCAATGTCCTCGAACTCGGCAGTTCGCTGGCGGCGATGGACGCCTTCGTACTGCCGTCCCTCCGCCAGGGGCTCGGCACGATCATGCTCGAAGCCATGCTGCGCGGGCGCCCGGTCATCGCCACCAATGCCGGGGGAGTCTACAGCGTGGTCGAGCACGGCCGGACCGGTCTGCTCGTGCCTCCACGCAACAGCTCCCAACTGGCGGCGAGCATCAACGAACTGCTCGACAACCCCGTCCGCGCCCGCGCCATGGGGCACGCCGCCCGTCAGATGGTCTGCGAACAGTTCCCGGTCGATCGCATGGTCGAGCACACGGCGAACCTCTACCGCGAGGTCCTCGGCGCAGTCCCGATCGCCTCAACCTGAGTGCCGAAGTACGCTTATGCCTCCTTGTTGGGGCTCCGCCCGCAATCCACGCGGGCGGTTTCGCCGCGTCGCTCCCGCGAACTTCGGATTGACCCTCCCGCCGTTTCGTACCTACACTCCGCCCCCTTTTCAGACTCCGGACCGCCGGATTCGACGATCGCTGCGCGCACTGTTTCAGGACTCACTGCATGTCGGCCGCACTTGCGCAGTTGACCCCGCTTGACCAGTTGCGCTCAGGGCGCGAGGTCGTGCGGCTCGAAGGCGAGGCCCTGCTTGATCTCGCCCGCACCCTCGACGCATCGTTCTGCGCGGCCGTCGACCTTGTCGCAAACTGCGAAGGGCGCGTCGTCGTCACCGGCATGGGCAAGGCCGGACTCATCGGGCAGAAACTTGCCGCCACGTTGTCGTCCACGGGCACCCGTTCGCACTTCCTGCATCCTGCTGAAGCCGTCCACGGCGATCTGGGTTGCCTGCATCCGCAGGATGTGCTGCTGGCCCTGTCCAACAGCGGCGAAACGGAAGAAATCAATCAGCTGCTCCCCACGGTAGTCCGTTTGCGCGTACCGATCGTCGCGGTGACTTCGACCGACCGCAATTCGCTCGCCTCCCGCGCCGACGTCGTGATCCAGATCGGGAGACTGCGGGAAGCCTGCCCGTGGGGACTGGCGCCGTCCACGAGCACGACGGCCATGCTGGCCGTTGGCGATGCCCTGGCCCTCGTCGCCAGCACGCAGCGCGGATTTACGCCGCAGCAGTTTGCCGTGTTCCATCCGGCGGGGAGCCTGGGACGCCGCCTGAAGACCGTCGCCGAGATCATGCGCCCGCTCCAGAGCCTGCGCGTGGCGCAGGCGTCCGATACCGTCCGCGAAGTGTTCGTCCGGTTCGCCAACGTGGGACGACGCAGCGGCGCCGTGCTGCTATTGACCGCCGAAGGCTCCCTCGCCGGCATGTTCACCGACAGCGACCTGGCTCGGCTGCTCGAACGTCGCCGTGACAACGCCTTCGACGGACCGATCAGCAGCGTCATGAACAGCAGCCCGTTGACCGTCCTGCCGGAATCAACATTCGCCGACGTTGTCGACCTGCTGGCGGACCGCAAGATCAGCGAACTGCCGGTCGTCGACGAGTCCGGCGCCCCCGTGGGACTGGTCGACATCACCGACGTCATCGGGTGGTTGCCTCCCCAGTCCGGCGATTGAGCGCGTCCCGCCGCGGCCCGAGACCGTCCATGTCGCGTTACCGGCTGACCATCGCCGTGATGTTGACGCTGACTGCGTCGTACCAGTTGTACGCGCAATGGACCCGCTCGCTCACGCAAATCGAGACGCAGGCGGCCCCACAGGTCCAGCAGCAGCAGCAATCGCACGTTCCGCCCCCGCCCAAGACGTTCGTCGAGGTGGCGCAGCGCGCGCTGCCGGGCGTGGAATGGCTGCGCGACCCCAGATACACCTTCCAGCGCGGCAACCAGTTCTACTTCTACTTCGGTTCCCTGGAACTGATGAAAGACGCCGCTGCGGAGACCGGCGATGCCAGCGCGTCGGAACGCATCAAGCTCGCTCCGTTCGTGCTCATCTGGATCGACCCGCGCCGCCCGGAGGCCACTCCGTACGTCATCCAGTGCGAAGCCGCCCGCGTCCAGTTCGAGAATCCCGTCGAGTTCGGCTTCAACGCGCCCAATCCGGGACGGCTCAAGGCCGCCGCGTTCGACGGAACGGTCGAAATCACCGGTCCCGACGGCCTGCATCTGGTCGGCCAGAATTTCGACTTCTCGGAGGAAACGCGCAGCCTGTACAGCGCCCGCGAGTTGACGTTCGCGTTTGGACCGGCCGGGGACAGCCCGTCCCAGGTCCGCGGGTCCGCCGTGGGAGTGCACGTCGGCTTCTCCCCCAACCTCGACCCCGACCTCGGCCGCGACATGCCGCGCATCGGCGGTGTGGAACGCGTGCGGTTGATGCAGAAAGTCGTGCTCGATTGCCTGTACGAAAAACGCGACGGCGAACAGCAACAGCCGGAGCTGACCGCCGCACACGTCAGTTGCGACGACACCCTCGATTTCAACGCCGTCAAGAAAGAAGCGATCCTCCTGTCGAACGTCCTCGTGCGGAGTCCGACCGGCGGAGACCGGCGTCCCGACGAAGCCGATACACTTCGCTGCCATCAGCTGTCGCTCCGCTTTGTCGAACGCGAAACGCCCCCGAAGTCCGCCCCGCCGCAGGAATCCTCCCCCATCGAACTGGTGGATGGAGAGGTGGACGGAAAGCCCGACTCGCCGCTGGCCGCGTCGCCGTTCGGCAGTCTGCGCGTCCAGGAGGTCGAAGCGCTCGGCAACCTCAAGGGGGTTCGTGCCATGTTGCAGTCCGATCAGCACCATCTGACGGCGCACATGCATCAGATGAACTTCGACGTCGACAGCGGAGCGGCCGTGCTGAGCGACGATCCCGTCGTCGACGTGGTCCGCGACGGCACGCAGTTGCGGTGCAAGACGATCCGCGTGGCGCGCGATCCCGCCACTCGCCAGCCGGTGCTCACCTGCCTCGGAAACGGCCTGCTGCAGCATCACGATGAGAAAACCGGCGACCTGCTGCTGGAAGCCAACTGGGCCCGCCAGCTGCATGCCGCGCCCGATCGGCACACCGGCCTGCTGGTCGTCAATTTCGACGAAGACGCCCGGCTCATCGTCCAGGAACGCGCCGGCCTGCGCGCCGATCACCTCACGCTGTGGATCGACGACCAGTCCCTGCGGGATCGCACCGGCGACGTCGCTCCCGAGTCGCCGGAGCCGGCGGCCGTCCCGGCCGACAATGTGCCGCCGGCCGCCAGTTCCGAGGACTCCACGACTCACGGAATGCCGCTGAAATTCTTTGAGGCCCGCGGTTCGGTCGTCATTGCCAACACCGAGATGCGGGCAGAGACCGAACTCGTGCGGGCCGAGGTCCAATCCGGCACGCTCAAGTATCTCGACACCGACCAAACCCGTCAGGCTGCCGGCGAAGGTCAATCGCAGTCGCGCCCCGACGACCCCTGGCAGGTCTCGTCCCAGGAAGTCTACCTGTGGCTGCTCAACGAGGCCGGTACGCAGAACGTGCAGGTGTCCGAAATTATCGCCAAAGGAGACGTCCTCATTGGCCAGGTTCCCTCGGCCTCCGAGGA
>JAEUIG010000422.1 GCA_016795125.1 Planctomycetaceae bacterium
CACGCGCGGCGGGATTCTCCGTTGGCCAAGTCGCATCCCGTTGTGCGACTCATGTTCCTGATCCTGAAGAACGGGTTGGGTGTGGTGCTGGTGCTGGTGGGACTGGTCCTGAGCCTGCCGTTTGTGTTCGGGCAGGGGGTACTCACGATTCTGATTGGAGTTTCGCTGCTCGACCTGCCGGGGAAGCGGCGGCTGGAACTTGCCATCATTCGCCGCGAAGCGGTGCACAAGTCGATCAACTGGATTCGAAAGAAAGCCGGCCGGCCGCCGCTGACGATGCCGCCGTAGAGTAAACCCGATGCAAGAGCCGGAGATCCTTCCCAGTTTTGAACCGCGTCCGCCGACGATGCTGCCGGCGCTCGGCTGCTTCGCGGCTGTGCTGGCCGTCTTCATGATGTGCCTGCTGCCGGTGTTCCTGGTGGACGTGATGCAGACGGCGCTCCTGCGACTGCATCTGTCGGGACCGGCCGCGTCGCTGGCGGTGCTGGCGATCCTGCTGGGGTCGATGATCAACATCCCCGTCTACCGCGTGCCGCGACAGGAGATGCAGCCCGAGATCGTGATGGGGCTCGTCTACTGGGGCATGATGGCGCCGCAGTTCCGCCGCGTGCGGCAGGAGACCGTCGTGGCGGTGAATGTCGGTGGTTGCGTCGTCCCGGCGTTGATTGCGGCCTGGCAGGTCCGTCATCTGCTGACCATCGGCGGACCGACGGCGATGGCGCTGCTGGCGGTCTGCGCGCTCAGCATCGTCGTCTGCTGGCGTGCGGCACGGCCGGTGGCGGGAATCGGGATTCTCATGCCGGCGTTCATCGCGCCGCTGGTATGCGTCGGCGGAACGTGGCTGGCGTGCAGGTTGTGGCCGGGAGTGGGACCGGAGAATCTCGCGCCGATCGCCTTCACCGCCGGAGTGGCGGGACCGATCATCGGCGCCGACCTGCTGCACCTGAGAGACCTGCTGCGCACGCCGGTCGGCATCATGTCGATCGGCGGCGCCGGGACGTTCGACGGCATCGTGCTGTCGGGCGTCATGGCCGCATTGCTGGCATGATGCCGGGAATCGTCCGCGAGGGCGAGGCTCCCGCCGAGCCGCGATGAACGCTGGACGCTGATGACGAACGGCGCGTCGGCAAGAGTCACGCCCGGCCTTGCACGATAATTGTGGCGCTCCGTCCATTGAGGGTTGTCATCCGCGCCAACCTCTGCAGAGGAAGGAAGTTCACCACGGAGTACACGGAGACCACGGAGAAGAAACAGGAGTTGACCGCTCTTTCTCAGTGTCCTCCGTGTACTCCGTGGTGAATCTGGCGCTGCGGAGCACTGCTTCGTGCGCGATTCTGCTGCCCGAGGATGATCGACGGTCAGAACAGTCGAGTGGGCTGTGCCTGTATCCTGAGTTATTGTGCAAAGCCGACTCACCCTCCCCAACGCGGCCTACCCTTTCCGCGTTCGTTGCACGCGTGATGCGAGGTATGCCCCGAGCGATTTCTGGTAGGGGTCGCTGGTCAGCAGTTTGACGTAATCGACGCCTGCGTTGCCGCAGCGTTGCGCCAGCTCGGTCTCGAACTTCTGGTACTGCTGCCGGTAGATGGCCCGCAACCGGTGCGGATCGACGAGCACCTTGTAACCGGACCGTTCCAGGCTGCGGAACTGCGTCGGCCGGCTGAACGGGAACTCCTCCTCTTCCGGCGCGACGACCTGGAACAGCAGCACCTCGTGCCGCGCGTGCCGGAACTGCTGCAGCGCAGCGGTCAGCGGATCGAGCTTGTCGAAGAAGTCGCTGAGGATGACAACGAGGCTGCGGCGCTTGAGGAGCGGAATGAGCTGTGGAAAGACAGACGACAGGCTCGTCTCGCGACCCGGCTTCGCATCCGACAACACGCGTGCGAGCCGTTCGAAGCTGGAGTGATTGGCCGAAGGCTCGACGCGCTCGCGGACCTGGGTGTCGAAAGTCATCAGCCCGACGGCGTCGCGCTGCGACAGCAGGAGATATCCGAGCGCCGCCGCCAGCTGGCGGGCGTACGCGAACTTGGACAGCGTCGCTTGCCCGTAAGACATGCTGCCCGAGCAGTCGACGAGCAGGTACGCGCGGAGATTGGTTTCCTCCTCATACTCCTTGACGAAGTACCGTCCGGTCTTGCCGAAGGCGCGCCAGTCGATATGCCGGATCTCATCGCCGGGGTAATACTGCCGATGTTCGACGAACTCGACGCTCGACCCCTTGAAGGGGCTCTTATGCTGCCCCCCCATGTAGCCTTCGACCAGGAGGCGCGCGACGACGTCGAGCTTGCCGAAGCGTGCGAGCGCGGTAGGGTCGTGCAATTCGTCGGTGGTGATCGTCTCGCCCGCCATGTCCCCAGCTTAGCGACGCAACGGAGATGCGTCATGCGCGCGTTGGCGAAACCGTCAGAGAAACTCGCTCAGAACCAACACGCACAAGTTGGCGACGATCACAACGACGAGCATGAGGAAGGCATGCAGGGCGACCCAGGCGAGTCCCCACCAGCGGCGCGCCCGCCATTCGACGATTGGGACGGAAACCGGCCAAG
>JAEUIG010000424.1 GCA_016795125.1 Planctomycetaceae bacterium
TCGCCGTCGTGCCGCTCCGGCGACAGTCCGGGCGCGCCGATGCCGAACGCCATGTCGGCGTCCTTGGCGTCGGCAATGACGAACTCGCGGCAGCCGTGCGGGTCGGCGTGGATGGCGGCGAGCTTGCGATCGAGAGATTTCATGAAGCCTCGTAGCGTTGTCTGTAATCGATGGTGGGCACAGCCCACCCGACTGCTCTGACCACCGTTAACTGTCAGGCAGGTCCACTAGCCCGAAGCGCTGGCGAGGGCGTCCTGCTGCTGGAATTCCGCCCTCGCCAGCGCTTCGGGCTAGTAAGTGCCTGACAATCAGCGATGGTCGGACCACTACCCTTTCAGCACTTTGTCGATCGTTTCCCGCAGCACGTTGCCGGACTTCTGCAGCGCCGCCAGTTCCTTCGGCCACAATTCAACTTCGAGATGCTGCAGGGCGCCTTTGCGGCCGACGATCGTCGGCACGCTGAGGCAGACGTCGTGAATCCCGTACGCGCCGTTCTGCAGTGAAGAGATCGGCTGGATACGGCGGCGATCGAGGGCGATGTCGTGGATCACGTCGGCGATCGACACGCCGACAGCGAATCCCGCGCCCCCCTTCTTCTTGATGACTTCGGCTCCGGACCCGCGGGTCTTCTTCTCGACTTCGGCGATCAGGGCCGGCGTTACGCCCGGGTACTTGTCCAGCGGCAGGCCGGCGATCTGCGCCTGCGACCAGATCGGCACCATGCTGTCGCCATGCTCGCCGTAGATGGTGACCTGCGTCTGGCTCGGCGGGACATCCAGCCGTTGCGCCAGCATGCTCCGCAGCCGCGTCGTATCGAGCACGGTTCCAAGGCCGATCACCTGCTGCGGGGAGAGCTCCAGCTCCTTCGTCGCCAGGTAGGTGAGCACGTCGACCGGGTTCGAGACCACGAACACGAGCGCGTTCTTGCAGTACCCGTGAGTCTTCAGGTCGCCAAGGATGCCGCGGAACAGCGTGACGTTGCGATTGATGAGGTCGAGCCGGCTTTCATCCGGCTTGCGACGGAGGCCGGCCGTGATGCAGATGACGTCTGCATCTTTCGAGAGTTCCGGTCCGCCGGAAACGATCTTCTGGTCGGCCGTCAGTGCGGCGCCGTGGAGCAGGTCGAGCGCCTGTCCGGCGACGAGGTCCTGGTTCACGTCTACGAGCCGGATCTCGCGGACGATTTTGCCGAGCTGGAGTGCGACAGCGGCGCTGGAGCCGACAAGCCCGCCGCCGCCGATGATGGAGACTTTCATGAGAGTGGTGTCTGGTCGTCTGGTGAGTGATGGTCTGCGCGATTGTCCGCGACCGTCAGTGAGCGAAAAGGTGTCCTATCGCAGCGCCGCGAGCACCTGGTCGACGATCGCACGGACGAGGTCTTCGTCGGTCGATCCGGCCTGGGTGGGCTTGAGGTAGCCCGGAAATGCCGGCGGGGCGTCGAAGGCGTCCACGCGTGGCGTCGGGGCCTTCACCTCGGCGTATCCTTCGCGGAACGCCGTGTTGCCGCACAGGTCGCAGTTCTCGAAGTGGAACCGCGGATCGTCGAAGCCAAGCTTCTTTTTCAGGTCCAGCAATTCGCGCGATTCGCGCTCGTTGAGGTAGGTCACCCCGCCCAGCTGCCGCGACAGGATCAGGATATTGCAGTACGCGTCGAGGATTTCCGTCTTCCAGTAGGCCTCTTCCAGCGTCTTGCCGAAGCTCACCGTGCCGTGGTTGGTGAGGATGATGGCGCTCACGGCCTTGAGGAACGGCTTGACGGTGTCGGCGAACTTCTGGCCTCCCGGAGTCTCGTACGGCGCCAGCGGGACTTCGCCCATGAAGACTTCGATCTCCGGCAGGATGCACTGTGGGATCGCCTGCCGGGTTACGGCGAACGCCGTCGCATGCGGCGGATGGCAGTGCACCACGGCCTTCACGTCCGGCCGCTCCTTCATGATGGTCAGGTGCAGCAGGATTTCGCTTGTCCGCTTCTTGGTTCCGGCAAGCTGCTTGCCGTCGAGGTCGACCATGCAGACATCCTCGGGCTTCATGAAGCCCTTGCAGATCATGGTCGGCGAGCAGAGCACTTCCTTTTCGCCGATGCGGTACGAGATGTTGCCGTCGTTGGCGGCGGCAAAGCCCTTGTTGTAGACACGTCGACCGATCTCGCAGATCCAGTCCTTGATGTCGCGGGCTTCGGAGGTGTTGAAGAGCGGGTGATAGTTCATTGAACAGTTCGCAGGGCTGGAATCGAGGGGTTCGGGGATGTTCTTTGCCGTTCGCGGAAAGCGGGCGACTAGAACTCGCAGTGGTCGAGGATGGCGGCGTTGTAGCCGTCAATCGGTTTCTGGTCGGGATGGAACGGTGCGGAGGCTTCGGCGCCTTCGCTGACGGCGATGAGCGCGCCGTCGCCGGCATTGAATTCGTCGTAGATGATCAGCGGCTCGCCGCGAACCGGTGCGCCGCCCTTGGATTTCGGCGAACCCAACGGCACGACAAAACGCCACCGTGCGCCGCGGAGCGATGCGTGCGCCCGCGACAGAGTGACGTAGCCGATGACTTCGCAGATCCGCATCGTGTTTGGTCGATTTCTGTAGGGTGGGCTGTGCCCACCGGAATATGTCGTGCTTGAATCGATGGTGGGGACCGCCCACCCTACTGACTGATGGCGCGGAGCAGATTCCTGAGTTCAAACCAGCTTCTGCCACTGGGATCGACGCACCAGACGTTGGCCCGCAGTTGTTTCCGTACGACCGGCACATCCCCTGCATCCCGCACGGCGACCGCCTTGGCGGCGTCGCTTCGATTCGCCAGGCAGGCCGCGCGATGCGCTTGTTCCGCCAGGATCACGGCCTGCGGGGTTCCGCCGCGCGACAGTTCGCCGATCGCCAGCTTCGCCGCGTCATCGGGGCAGCCGAGCAGTTCGCGCCGCCAGGAACCCGGCAGGTCCGCTGCCAGCCGTTCCACGGCCTCGGTGCTGCGGACAACGATCAGCAGGGACGCAGTTTTGGCCCCCTGGGGTGCCGATGACTTGGAGCTGCCGGTGGTCGTCGACGGGGACTTTGCTTCACCGCGGTTGAGCGTCAGGCCGCGTTCCCGAATGAAGTCCCAGGCGGCCGGCGTGACGAGCGCCTTCTGGCCCACCACGACCAGACGCGAACCATTGACCCGCTCTTTCAGCAGATCGGCGGTGACGATCCGCTCGGCGATCTCGACTTCTGCGACTGCCGGGCGTGGCTGTGACTCGGAGACTTTCGCGACGGGCGACGACGGCTTGGCGACAGCGCGCGGGCTCCCGCCGCCGAGCTGCTGCAGCACGCCGCGTACGATGTCGTCGATTAATGTCGAATCAGCAGACACAGTGGGAAAGCCCGTGTTTCGAAGCTCGAAAACCTACTGCCCCGTGGCCTCGTCGACCTGCCCCAGCACGATGCATCGCG
>JAEUIG010000426.1 GCA_016795125.1 Planctomycetaceae bacterium
GACGCGCGGCGATCTCAAGATCATCGCCCGCTCCCTGAAGGAACTCCGCTACTCCTTCAAGTTCTTCAAGCCCTTCCGGCGACAGCGAAAGATCACCGTTTTCGGCTCGGCCCGCATGCCGCCGGAACACCCGGCCTACCAGCTGGCGGTCGAGTTTGGACGCCGGATGGCCTCGGCCGGCTGGTTCGTCGTCACCGGCGCCGGAGGCGGCATCATGGAGGCGGCCCACGTCGGAGCCGGACGCGACTGGGCCATCGGCCTCAACATCATGCTCCCGTTCGAGCAGTCCGCCAACTCCGTCATGACGGGCAACAAGAACCTCATCAACCTCCGGTACTTCTTCACCCGCAAGCTGCTGTTCGTCAAAGAGGTCCACGCCATCGCGCTGTTCGCCGGCGGCTTCGGCACGCAGGACGAATGCTTCGAGACGCTCACGCTCGTCCAGACCGGCAAGCGCGACCTGATGCCCATCGTCTGCATCGACACCCCCGGCAGCACCTACTGGCGCGACTGGCTCGAATACATCCGCAAGCACCTGCTGGACACCAGCCTGATCTCCCCGGCCGACCTGTCGCTGATCAAGGTCACCGACGACCTCGACGAGGCCTACGATGAAATCATGGGCTTCTACAGCGTGTACAACAGCATGCGCTATGTGCACGACAAGCTCTATCTGCGTCTGCACAAGCGCCCCACTCCCGAGTTCATCGTCGAGCTGAACCGCGACTTCGCCGACATCATCGAGCGCGGACGGATCGAGCTGACGTCCGCCCACCCGTTCGAAGGGGACGACGACCATCTCAGGGAACTGCCGCGGCTGGCGTTCCGGTTCAACCGCCGCGACATCGGCCGGCTGCGGCAGATGGTTGACCGCATCAACGATGTCATGGACGACCCGGACCACGCCGGCCCGCCGCCGGCGCAGGCCGCCCCGTCGCAAGGGTAAGGACGATGGACGATGGACCATGGACCATGGACAATCAACCAAGCCCTGCCAAGCCATCGTCTATCGTCCATCGACCTTCCATGCCTCCCCCAACCACGCCCAGCGCGCTCACCGACGAACTGCTCGATGAGTGCGAAGCGACCCTGGCGTACCGGTTCCAGAACCGCGACCTCTTGCGCTGCGCGCTCACCCACGCGTCTGCCGCGCGCACCCGCCCGGAATCCAACGAGCGGCTGGAGTTCCTGGGAGATGCGTACCTCGGCGCCGTCGTCTGCGAGCAGTTGTTCACGACGTATCCCGACAGTCCCGAGGGCGAGCTGACGCAGATCAAGTCGGCCGTCGTCAGCCGCGCGACCTGCGCGCGGATGACACGCAAGCTCGACCTGCACCGGTTTCTCGTCGCCGGCAAGGGGGTCGTCCTGCAGCGCGGCATGCCCAGCTCGATTCTCGCGGCGCTGTTCGAGGCCGTGGTCGCCGCCATCTATCTCGACGGCGGGTTCGAGGCCGTGCGCGAGTTCGTGATCCGCGAAGTCGGACCGGAGATCGCACACGCCGCGCAGACCGCGCACGGCGTGAATTTCAAAAGCGTGCTGCAGCAGCAGGCCCAGAGTTCAACCGGCGACACACCGGTCTATATCGTGCTCGACGAGCAGGGGCCGGACCACTCCAAGTGCTTCCAGGTCGCGGCCGTCATCGCCGGCCGCCGCTTCGGCCCCGCCTGGGGCCCCAGCAAGAAAGAAGCCGAGCAACGCGCCGCGGAGAATGCACTGGCACAGCTCGCCGATCAACCCTGCCCGCATGCGGCGGAATGAGCGGTTGGAGGTCGGAATGGCGCTTCGGAAGAAACACTCCCGAACGATTTCGGTCGCTGGCGTCGCTTACCAGTGGTGCATCGGGAAGCGGGCTCACCTTGTCGGGCTTGGCGACGGCGACCGCGTCGTTGTGCAAGCAGAAGGAAGCGCGGGCGCGAAACTGATCGTCCACCTTCACCCCTTCTGGTGCGACGAACCGTCATTAACTCCACGCCACGTAGCGGATTTTATCCAGAACGCGCTCGACTCGGGATGGCGGCCTCCGCAGCCTGGTCCGCCCTTTGAAGTCAGCGACGCAATGCCGGACAAGGGGAATTGAACTCGCCGGCTCGGCGTAATCGAGGATCCTGAATCCCGATTCCTGAATCCTCACTGACGGCTGAAATCTGACCTCTCAAAACGAAAGAAGCGGCCGCATCTGCGACCGCTTCTTCTCGATGTCGCCTTGAAGGCGAAGCAGACCACTACTTCTTCTTCGCGGCCTTCTTCTTCGTTGCCTTCTTCTTGGCTGCCTTTTTCTTAGCCATCGTCGTTCTCCTAACAGAGACCGTGGTTCACGCCGTGGCTACCGGGCTCAAAGCGGCGTTGACCACTACCTCGATCCTTTCCGACTCGCCAACCGTGACGAGCCGTGTGTTGTGCATTGCGAGCAACGCTTGTGTTGAGTGCATCGTTGAACACATCCATCACTCACGACGCTCATCAATACGCAACACTCAATTGCGGCATATCGTACGGAATCGATGCAGACATGCAAGTGCATTTCGGCTTGTTCGGCGTTTTTCTGGCGACTCGCGCAGCAGCGCCGCGCGACGCGCAGACCCGCTCATCGCGCGCTGCGCGTCAGCGCGCGAGGTCCGCGAGCGTCGCGCGCAGACACTCGATGCTCGCGCGCGCAATGTGTTCCGCGCCAGGCTTGTAGTCGAACACTTCCACCGACACCCAGCCGTCGTAACCGGTCTCGCGCAGTGCGCCGAGGATCGGATGAAAGTCCGTCTCGCCCATGCCGGGGCCGAGCAGGTTGCTGTCATTCACGTGAAAATGCCGCGTTAAATGCGAGAAACGATGCACCAGCGCAGGAATCGGCTCCGCTTCCGACAGCATCGCTTTCACATCCTGGTGCAGCATGAAGTGCGGATGCGCGACGCGCTCGATCAGCTGCGCGGCGTCCGCGCACGTCGTGATGAAGTTCGTCTCCTTCGTCGTCAGCGGCTCCATGCAGATCGTTACTCCGCGCTCCGCCACGCGCGGCAGCGAGCCGCGGAACACCTCGCTCGCGAGTTCCAGCCCCTCCGCGCGCGACATTCCGTCCGTGAGATTTCTTTGCAGCGGAGACCCGAACACCATGATCGACCCGCCGAGATCGGCGCAGAGGTCGGCCAGCTCCGACAGGTAGGCGCTCGTCGCGCGGCGAACCGCGGCGTCCCGCGACGTCAGGTGCAATCCCTGTGTCTTGGCCAGGAGCCAGTGCAGCCCGATGATCTCGAGGCCCTGGTCGGCGGCCGTCTTCCGGTACCGCTCCCGCTCGGCGGCCGACAGCGACGCCGGAGGACCCGACAGCGCAAACGGCGCGACTTCCACCCCGGTGTAGCCGGTCTCCGCGATGAACCGGCATTGCCGTTCCCAGTCCCACCCTTCAAACAGCTCCTGGCAGATCGCAAACTTCATCGTCGCCTCGTTTCAGTCTCTGAGACGCCGCGGCAGCGAGCCGGACGAGGCCCGCCGGGGACGTCTGAAAAGGAATTCCGGTTCTGCGGATTCTCCCAGCGCAGCCGCTGACCGCAACCGACAGGGCCGTCAGCGGTATGACCGCAGGGGCGAACGTGCCGGATTGCCTTCGTACCAGCCGCGACCGTAAGGGAGCGCTCGATGCTGGATGCGCTCCCTTACGGTCGCGGCTTGTAAGACGGATCCGCAAAGTTCGGGCTCGCGCCGTTTGCCAGATCATCGCCGACCGAGCCAGCTGCGGCGGCTTGCCTGTCCGTTTCATCACGCTGAGTCCGCCTCTGATGCGCGGAGTTCGTGGATTAACCGGCACGTTCTGCCGTTCGGTCGACGCAAACTCAAGTCTCTCGCGCATTCGCGCGCCCGGGCCGGGGAATGACCTTGACAGGGTGCCGGTCAGCGCGCGCGGTCACCAGAAACTTGAACAAAAATCTGAAAATCCGAACAAACGACTCAAATTCGCTCAATGCCCTCCAACGGGGTGGACGATGACCTTTACGACTGTGCCGAACATTCCATTTCTTCGGGAGATGGTCGGTTCCGGTTGCTCCACCTTGCGCGATTGCAATGAAGTGCAGTATGGACATGGACGATCCTGTTTTGCGTAACACGCTTAGGCCGCACGACTCACGGGGGTTACGACTTGTGCTCGTGGTAGGAGCAGATGAGGCACCAGTGCACTGGTAAGCTGGTTAAACCTGTGAGCTTGGTTGAAGCGGGCAGACTTTTCCGGCCGACGAACAGATCAACGGGTCATCGCGACACCGGACCGTTGCCATGTTGTTGATCTGAGAGGACCGAAGCCATGAAACGCAAGATGTGGATCGCTCTGGTAACCGCGCTGATGTCGTGGACCGGAGCGGACAGCGCCGATGCCGGCCTGTTCTGTGGTGCGGGCGGATACAACTCCTGCCCGCCAAGTTGCTGCGCGCCCACTGGCGAATACTGCCAGGCACGCGTCAGCCACTGCCCGAGCTACCGCACCGTCCAGGAGACGGTCTGGGAGACGGAAGAATACTGCTGCCCGGAGACCGTCAACGAAACCGTGATGGAACAGGTGCCCGTCACCTGCTCCCGCACCGTCTACGACACCTGCTATCGTGACGAGTGCTATACGGTCTGCCGCCCCTGCTACCAGACCTGCTACCGTGACGAATGCTTCACGGTCCGCAAGCCCTGCTATCAGACCTGCTACCGCACCGTCTGCTGCAAGGTCCGCAAGCCCTGCTACAAGACGTGCTACAAGGACGTCTGCTACACGGTCTGCCGCCCCTGCTACCAGACCTGCTACCGCGACGTCTGCTGCACCATCAAGAAGCCCTGCTACCAGACTTGCTACCGCGAAGTCTGCTGCACCGAATATCGCACCGAGTACAAGACCTGCTACCAGGACGTCTGCTACACGACCTGCCGCCCGGTCACGGAAACCAAGTGCGTGGACGTGCAGTGCGGCGAATGGAAGACCGTCACCGAGTACGTCCCCGGCCCGGTCTGCAGCGATCCGTGCGGCAATCAGTCTCAGTGGGGCTGGGATCCGAACAGCTGCACCTGCACCTACACACCGAGCTGCTGTGCCCCGGCCGACCCTGTCGTGCATTGCCCTGGCCGGACCGTCTGCCGCCAGGTGTGGTGCCCGAAGGTCGTCCAGCAGCAGGTCACCTGCACCCGATACGTCCAGGAAGTCAAGCACTGCAAAGTGCCGTACACTACCTGCCATCGCGTCCCGGTGTGCGTGACGAAGCGCGTCCCCTACACGACCTGCACCTGGACCTGCCAGACGGTCACCAAGCGGGTCCCGTATACGACCTGCACGATGGTCCGTGAATGCCAGACCAAGCGGGTCCCCTACACGACCTGCACCTGGACGGAAGAATGCGTCACGAAGCAGGTGCCCTACACGACCTGCACCTATACCTGCGAAGTGCAGACCCGCAAGGTCCCGTACGTGACCTGCACGATGGTGAAGCAGACCTGCACCCGCAAGGTGCCGTACTGCGTCGCCCGTCAGGTGTGTGAGACCAAGATGGTTTGCCAGCCCCGCTGCGTCTCCCGGACCGTGATGGTCAGGAAGACTCGGTGCGTGCCGCGAGTCGTCTGCCGGCAGGTGCCGTGCGATCCGGCCTGTGCCGATCCCGCCGCCTGTGCGCCGAGCTGCGGCGCGCCGGCCCAGTGTGCCGCTCCGAGCTGCTCGGTCCCGCAGTAGTCGCGATGAGAGTGAGACACGGCGGCACGACGCCGCCGTGAACTGAGTGCGGCACAGACGCCGCACAGCGGAGTGTCGGCACTACGCCGACCCAACATGGCTTCGCCTCGCAGGCCGGTCCACGACGGACCGGCCTGCTTTCTTTGTTGGTTGAATGCGAACCTGCGAATGGGTGGTCAAAGGTCGATCGCATTTGTCATTGGTCAATTCTCATTGGTCATTTGCCATTTGATGGACGCACCGTCAGCGTTCC
>JAEUIG010000743.1 GCA_016795125.1 Planctomycetaceae bacterium
GGGCCGGTCGCGAGAGATGCGCGAGATCACTGCGAAGGGAGTGGAGCGCCGAATCTGCACCAGGGTGAACGCATCGCCGGCCGGAGCAGTCTCCACAATCCGCGACGCCAGCAGGCGCGCGCGGTCCAGAGACGTTCCGGCATCACCTGCGGCAGACATGCTCAGCGAGGTGTCGACCACCAGGACCCTCAGTCGCCCGGACGCTGCGCCTGAGATCAGGGAATCGTCGTCCAGAAATGGTTGCGACACGGCGGCGGCCGCGACGAGGATCAGCAGGGTGCGGACGGCCAGCAGCACGACCGATTCCAGTCGCACCCGTCGCGCCTGCGATTTCAGCGCCGCCTGCAGGAACTGCATCGCGGCCCAGGGGCGATCCACGTACTGCCGCCGGCGCAGCAGGTGGATGACCAGCGGCACTGCGCTGAGCGCAACTCCCCCCGCCAGCAGCCACGGACTGATGAAACCGAACGCCAGGATGGGAAGCGGGTCTGGCACGCCTCAGGCTCCCTGGCGGACGCGGCGCGACAGAAAGGCCGCCAGCGCCAGTTCCACCGGCGCGTCGGTCCGCAGCAGGGCGTAGTCGGCGCCCAGTTCGCGGCAATCGGTTTCCAGCTTTCGCCGGAACGACTCGAAGTCCGCGCAGTAGGCGGCACGCAGCTGGCGGCAGTCCACGGGCTGCGCGCGGCCCGACTCGACATCGTGAAAGCGCGTCGGCTCGTCGAACGGAAAATCCTGCTCGGCCGGATCGACAACGTGCAGCAGGACCACGTCGTGCCGACAACTGCGCAGGCGCCGCAGGGCTTCCAGGTTCGACGACAGGTCTCCCAGACAATCGCTCAGGACGACCACGACGGCGCGTTTCCAGCCCTGTTCGCACCATTCGTGCAGCGGCCGCAGCGTGGGGGCCGGCTCCGTGGTCGGCGCGCCGTTGGCGTCGCTTGCGGCCGCCGATCGAACCATGATCTGCTCGAGCGCGTCGGCAATCTGCTTCAGATGCGAAGGCTGCCCCGAGGGAGGGAGCTGCATCTGCAGCGACTGTGCGAAGGCCGTCATTCCGACCAGGTCCTGCTGGCGGAGGACCAGCCAGGCGATCGCCGCTGCGGCCAGGCAGCCGGTTTCCAGTTTCGACAGCGATGCGTCTTCGGAACGGTAAAGCATCGAGCTGCTGGCATCGAGCAGCAAGTGACAGGTGAAGTTGGTCTCCTGCTCCAGTTGCTTGAGGTAGAACCGGTCGTGCTTGCCGAAGACTTTCCAGTCCAGGTACCGCAGGTCATCACCGGGGGCATAGGCCCTGTGTTCGGCGAACTCGGCCGACGAGCCGCGCCTGGGACCCCGATGGCTGCCGGCCAGGAAGCCGTCCACAACCTGGCGGGCCTTGAATTCCAGTCCGGTCAGCCCCTGACCGGCCTCGCGCAGTCTGGCGGCAGTCGATTGGCCGGCCTGTGTGAACATATGAGCACGCCGAACAACTCTGTCAGGTCAGACGCCGTATTGTAGCCATTCGGCAGCAGAGGGCCGCCAACAAACCCTCGCGGTCCCCGCAGCCGGAATAAACCGCAGCGTTTACCGGTCCGGTCCGGCGACTGTCGCGAATGGCCCGGGTGCGGCTGGACTCACCGCCGATCTTCAGCCGAACTGTACGCGGGGAGAACTCTGCGCAACATCCCGTGTTTGTGTTTGACTCTGCTTTCCGGACGCCCGTATAGTTGTCGAAGGCCGGAAAGTCCGCCTGTCTTGTGCGGTTTTCCGCTGCATCCTGAGGACCTGAACGACCCAGTCTCCTGCCATGTGCCGGCTGTTTCCAGCCTGCGGCGGGTTCCGCGTTGACGTCATTCGGCCAGCAAGACCTCCAACATGAAGACCACTGTCGGCAAGGTCCTGTCCGTGGCGATCGCAGTCGCCAGCGTGATCTTCATGGGCTTTGTGCTTGTGGCCACGCTGGGCGGACCGAACTGGGAAGCCGAGGCGCACTCCATCGACGGCTACACGTTCGGCAAGACCGACGCGCAGCCGATCCAGTGGACCGCCAGCCGGCATGTCGGCGACAAGTCGATGAGTCCCAGCAAGACCATCGAGCAGGTAATGGTCGCCGTCTACGACGACAAGATTCAGGAAACCCGCACGCAGGTCCAGAAGTTCGAACAGCAGGAAGGGCCGCTGCAGGCCCAGATCGCCGAGGCCAAAGCGGCGATCGACGCCGACGAGGCGGCCTTGACGAAGCAGATCGATGACCTCGCCGCGCTCCTCAATGCGACGGAAGCCAACGTCCAGCAGACGGCGCAGCAGGTTGAGGCGAAGGCGGAAGAAGTCCGCAAGGTGGAACTGCGGATTCAGTCGCGGCGCGAAGACGTCCTGCGATTGTCGGCCCAGGTGGAAGAGATTCGGGCGGATCGGTATCGCATCCATGAGGTCCAGCAGCAGTTGCAGGACCTGATCCAGCAGATTGACGGCAACATCGAACGTGCGCAACGGCGACAGGCGCAGCTGCAGGGCGCAACGGACATGGCGGGCCAGTCGGACTCCGCTCCGGCAGACCGGTCCTGATTCGAATTCGCGCCGGCAGGCGACACCAGATACGAACAGACTGAATTGATACGCCGCGCGATTCGCGGCCTCAGGAGTGAAACGATGTCGTTCCTTGGCAAAGTCCTGATCGTGGCGCAGGTGGTCCTGAGCCTGCTGTTCATGTGCGCTGCCGGAGCGGTGTACACCGCGCATACGAACTGGCACGAAGCGTCCGTCAAGAAGGACGCGGACATCGCCAAGCTGACCACGGATCGGACCAACGAGGTCACGGCGCTCAACCAGCAGCTGGACGCCCGGGCGCAGGAGCTGACGGCAGAGAAGAATCGTGCCGACGCCGTCGTGGGGCGTGCGCAGCAGCTGGAAGGCGACGTCGCGCGGCTGAACCAGGAAACGAACAGTCTGAACCAGCAGCTCCAGCGGGCGAACGGCCTCGCGGCCACGAAGTCCAACGAAGCCGAATTCCGCCAGTCGGAAGCCGAACGGGAACGGGTGCAGAACGAAACTCTGCGGACGTCGCTCGACGAGCAGATCCGCAAGACCGTCACGCTCGAGGATGAACTGGGGACGCGGAACCAGGCCTATGAAGAGCTGGTCGCGCAGCATGCCGCCGTACAGGACGAGCTAGAGTTCGTTTCCAGGATCGCGCGTCAGGCTAATCTGAACACAGACCGGCAGTCGGTCGAAATGCAGGTGGAACCGCCGCTGCCCGTCGAAGGACTCGTCCAGGAAGTCCGCAAGGATCAGACGAACCGCACCAAGTGGGTGCATGTGTCGGTGGGTTCGGACGACGGACTCCGCGTGGGTCACGAAATGGACGTGTATCGGACCGCCGAACGGAACGACGGCCGTGCCAAGTATCTCGGCCGGATTCGCATCTGGTCAGTCGAGCCGGACCAGGCCGTGGGCCTGGTGGTCGAAGCCGCCAAGAACGGGATCATCGAGGTAGGGGACAATGTCACCACGAAGCTCTGATACGAGTCCGCCAGCGGATATCTACGTCGGCCTGCTGTTCGTCTCGGTCGGGGCCCTGACGACGGCGCTGGTGTTCCTGCTGATCGAATTGAACAGCTACGGCTTCCAGTTGCAGTAGGCGGTACCTGCCTGCGAGCGCTCTCATCCGGCAGCAGACAAGGAGTGGGTGCCACTGGCTCTGCCGGTGCCATTCGCCGTCGCAGACCCGGATTGCCTCGCACGGGCGAAGCCCGTGGCACCCGATCATGCAGCCCTGTGTCTGAGCCGATGCGAGGTCTGTTCATCACTGGAACGGATACGGGCGTCGGCAAGACGGTCGTGGCCTGCGGCATCGTCCGGAGCCTGCGCGCCGACGGCCTGCGAACCGGCGCCTACAAGCCTGTCTGTTCCGGGGCGGAGCGGCTGCCCGACGGTCGCCCGGTCTGGGGCGATGTCGCCGCGCTTTCCCGCGCAGCCGGCGGAGAGCTTCCGAGCGAATTGATCTGCCCCCAATGCTTCATCGCGCCGCTGGCGCCGCCGATGGCCGCGGCCGCCGAGGGACGGCAGGTCGACGCGACGCTGCTGGCCGCCGGACGGGACGCCTGGACGGGAATCGTGGATGCGCTCGTCGTCGAAGGGGCAGGCGGACTCCTCTCCCCGATCGCCGATGGAATCTCCAACGCCGACCTGGCAGGGCAACTGCGATATCCGCTGCTGATTGTCGCTGCCGACCGCCTGGGAACCATTAACCACACGCTCCTGACCGTGGAGGCGGCCCTCGCCCGCAAACTTCCGGTCGCCGGCGTCGTCCTGAACCGTTTGACGGCGACCCCGGACGCTTCGGTCGACACCAACCTGGGCGAACTGCTGCGGACCTGTCCCGTGCCGGTGCTGGGAGTCTGGCCCTTGGACGGCAACGAGTTGTTGCGTCCGGGGTCTCCGACCGCCAGAATGGATTGGCAGGCGCTCCTCGGCGCTTGAGGAGCAGGGGCCGCATGCGCAACGATTCAGAACGGCTGACCGTGGGTGATTCACCGTCGGATTTCTTCCGAAACATCCCCGACAGCGACGCCGCGGCTGCCGCGCAGCCGCCGACAGGGGGCGAAGCACCGGCGGAAACCGTCGAACAGACCAGAGCGACATTGCCGGACAGCGACGCCGCGCCGCGCATCGACCCGTCTGCCGAAACCATTGCGGAGGATTTCCCGCCGCTGCCTCTGCCTTTAGCGCGGACAGAAGCGGCTTCGTCCGTCCCTGTGGTGAACTCGGCTCCCGCGGCTCCCCGGCAGCGTGCGTCGCTGCTGCTGATCGTTCTCATCAGCTATGCCAGCGCTGCAACGCTGGCGCTGTTGTACCTGTGCTTTGCATTGTCGCGGCCACGGCCCCACGCGCTGGAAAGCCTGCCGGATGTGCCTCCGCTCGATGTGCAGCATGGCGAAGTCATGAAGCTCGCACCTGCCGACGCCGGCCTGCCCCCCGGACATCGGCTGGCACTCGGGGAATCCCGTCGGTTTGGAAATGTCCTCATCGAACCGCTGCGCGTCGTTGCGGAACCCGTGACGTTTGAGCACTTCAGCACGCAGTCCGACGTCCAGAAGCCGCCGACCCAACCCGTGCTGAAATTGTGGGTCCGGTTCACCAATGTCTCCGACAACCAAACGATCGCGCCGCTCGATCCGGACCTGCTTTATCGCCGCGCGCTGCTGGATGACGGCGTGCCCCGGTCGAATCAGTTCGTCTGCCGCACCAGTGAACAGGCCGATCCTGCGGCGCTCATCCTGATGTACGACCACCCCCCGACCAGCGAGTGGGACCTGAGTGAACAGAAGCTCGGCGTCAAGCTGGGACCGGGCGAATCGATCGAAACGTACCTGCCCAGCGGCGAGGAGGGACCGTCGCTGTCCGGTCCGCTGGTCTGGCGGGTCCACTTCCGCAAAGGTTTCTCACCGCTCGGCCACGGAGTGACCACACTGGTCGATGTCGTGTTCGAATCGACGGACGTGGATTCGGCAGCGCCCGGCGCGTAGGTCCGGCTCCTGGCTGGAGAAATCCACGGTGCTTTGTGGCAGCGCCTCCCGGAAGCCAGGGAGTGGGCGCGATGCGGGCCTCGATTCGCTTCTCCAGAGTTCAGGAGGGGCCGCGCCGAGCAGCAGGCGCTACCGCCGCAGGCTCCCCTCCGGGCTGCGTTGCATCCACATCGCGCCGGGATGAAGCCGAATGAAAGTGCCGTCAACCGGCGGCATCCCTGCGCTCAGCCTCCGGACAAGTAGGTGTTTCAGAGACTGGTTTCGTGGCCCATGCTGCCAGCATAAGCGACGGTATTTCCGGCAGTTCGATCAGGCAGGCTGCCAGATGCACGTCGTACTGAAGCAACGTTTGATT
>JAEUIG010000545.1 GCA_016795125.1 Planctomycetaceae bacterium
AGACCACGGAGAAGAACCAGGAGTTGAGCGCTTTTTCTCAGTGTCCTCCGTGTCCTCCGTGGTGAACTTCCTTCCTTTGCGGACGTTGGCGCGGCCGACAATGCTCAATGGACGGAGCACGACAATTATTGTGCAAAGCCGGGCCAGGCTCCCGCCGAGCCGCGAGCGTCAGAACGACATACCATTCACTCACGCCCCGGCGACCCGCGAATGTTTCACGTGAAACAATCTGCGTCGGCGAGAATCGCTTCGTATCAGGAAGCCGGTCCGCCACGCGTGGCTCGGCAGGAGCCTCGCCCTCCCTTGCGCGTGTTTCACGTGAAACTCTGATCCCAGAGTTACGACCTCGCGTCTCGGACTACTCGGCGCCGATCCGATGCAACCGCAGCGCGTCGTTCGCTGCGCCCTGAGATCGCAGCTCCGACGCCGGTCTCCGATCAAGCATCACGAGGTCGCTGGGGCGGTAGTAGAAGGCCCGCGTCCGATTCAGGTTCGCAGCGCTCGATTCCGTGCCTCCCGCGGGAACGTGCGTCAGCAGGTATGTCGGCACGCCCGTCGTCGCCTTCAGGCCCGCCGGGTCCGCGATTGGCAGGAACACGACCCCCGGAATGCGGTTGGCCGCCGACAGCTGGAAGAATGCCGCCGGGTCCCCCGCCACATAAACGACCGCGCTCACATCCCGCCCGGCACTCGCGCGTGCCTCCGCTTCCGGGCCAATTTCCGACCGCACCATCTCGAACCACGGGCGCACCTGGTCACGCGATTGCCAGGCCGCCCGCCAGCGAATCGACGACTGTCCCGACTGCCGCACGCCGAACACCCGGTCGAGAAGCAACCAGCCGGTTCCGACAGCGACGCTCAGGAGCAGCACCGTCATCAGCCCGCGGGCTGATCTTGGCATCCGCGATTTCGACCCCGAGTCCAGACTCACCAGCGCTGGCGACGACTTCGAATCGTGCGCCGCCCCTGACGCACTCTGCTGTGCGTCGCCGCCGCTCATCCGCTTGACCCGTTCCCACCCGAGCGACAGTGCCGCTCCCGCCAGCGGCCAGGTCACCACCACCCACGGCAGCGACAGTCGCGGATACGGGTAGTACAGCGGGACCGACGCGAGCAGGCCGCAGAACCACGCCAGCAGCATCCAGGCGGCGAGCTGCGTTCCAACCGCCCGTTCGGCCCCTTGAGAACCACTCCGGTCGATCGTCGCCCTGCGCCAGACACCGACGAATCCTGACAGCGCCGCCAGCGCCAGCAGTCCGCTGGCCGTGAGCAACCAGGCGGTGAACGCCAGCACGATCGCGACCACAACCACACTGGCCATCCTCGTCACGCTGTTCTTGCCCGAGGCGTCAGCCCGTTCGGCCAGTCGGCCGTCCGTGCCTCGAACTGCAGGACCGCCAGGTGTCCAGTCACATGCCAGCCACGCCGCGGCGATTCCCAGGCACGTCGGCCAGCCCATGATCCATTCGTGTGCCGCCGCCTGCCGCACAAGTCCCGACCACCATCCCGCCAGTCCCACGAAGTACCCGGCATGATTGGTCGCTACGGCCGCATATCCTCCGAACGGCGCCAACTCGCGAACGACAAACCACCAGAAAATGCCTGCAGCGATCGCCGTCGTCGCCGCCCAGCGAACGATGGTCTGTCTCAATTTGCAATTTGCAATTTGCAATTCGCAATTTGCAATCGTCTTCTTCTTACCCCTGAGCACCTTCTGCACTCATCCCTCCTCCGGCTCACTCCTGCTCGCCGTAGCGATAGT
>JAEUIG010000581.1 GCA_016795125.1 Planctomycetaceae bacterium
TCGCCGTCCTCGACAACATCTGGCTCGCGTTCTATCCCGGCGCGAAGATCGGGGTCCTGGGCATCAACGGCTCGGGCAAGAGTACCCTGCTCCGCATCATGGCCGGCGAGGACAAGGACTTCATGGGGACGGTCCGCCCCGCCAAGGGGCTCAAAATCGGCTACTTCCCCCAGGAGCCGCGACTCGACGAAACGCAGACCGTCGAGCAGGCCCTGCAGGAGGCTGTCGTCGACTCGCGCGCCATTCTCGACCGCTACAACGAACTCAATATGAAACTCTGTGAGGACCTCTCCCCCGAGGAGATGGAAAAGGTCCTCGCCGAACAGGCCGCCACGCAGGACAAGATCGACGCCTCCAACCTGTGGGAACTGGACCGGACCGTCGAGATCGCCGCCGACGCCATGCGCGTTCCGCCCGGCGATGCCTTGATCGCGAATCTGTCGGGCGGTGAGAAGCGGCGACTGGCGCTCTGCCGGCTGCTGCTGCAGAATCCCGATATGCTCCTGCTCGACGAACCGACCAACCATCTCGATGCTGAGTCGGTCAGCTGGCTGGAGCAGTTCCTGCACAGCTTTGCGGGAACGGTCGTCGCCATCACGCACGATCGCTATTTCCTCGACAACGTCGCCGGCTGGATTCTGGAAATGGATAAGGGGCGCGGCCTGCCGTTTGAGGGAAACTACTCGTCGTGGCTCGACCAGAAGCATTCCCGGATGGCGGTCGAAGAAAAGAAGGAATCCAAGCGGCAGAAAACGCTTCGCCAGGAACTTGAATGGGTGCGGCTGTCTCCCAAGGCCCGTGCCACCAAGAACAAGGCCCGTCTGCAGCGGTACGAAGAACTCGCCGCCCACCAGTACGACATGCGCGACGAAGCCCCCGATATCCAGATTCCCGTCACACGCCCGCTGGGCGACCTCGTCGTCCGCGGCGAAAAACTGTGCAAGGCGTTCGGCGACCGGTTGCTGTTCGAAAACCTGGAGTTCAACCTGCCGCGCGGCGGAATCGTCGGCGTCATCGGTCCCAACGGCGCCGGCAAGACCACGCTGTTTCGCATGATCATGGGCATGGAACCGCCGACGTCCGGTTCGCTCCGCATCGGCGAGACCGTCGACCTCGCCTATGTCGATCAGTCCCGCGACGCGCTGAACCCGGATCTCACCGTCTACGAGGAAATCTCCGGCGGCAACGACTCGATGGAAATCGGCAAGGTCAAGATTCACGCCCGTGCTTACTGCGGTCGGTTCAACTTCAAAGGCAGCGACCAGCAGAAGTTCGTCCGCGAACTCTCCGGCGGTGAACGCAACCGCGTCCACCTCGCCAAGCTGCTCCGCTCCGGCGGCAACCTGATCCTGCTCGACGAACCGACAAACGACCTCGACGTCGACACCCTCCGCTCACTTGAGGAAGGCCTCTCCGACTTCGGCGGTTGCGCCGTCGTCTCCTCCCACGACCGTTGGTTTCTCGATCGGGTGGCGACGCACATCCTGGCCTTCGAAGGGGACAGCCAGGTCGTCTGGTTCGAAGGGAACTACAAGATGTACGAAATCCAGAGGAAGCAGCGGCTCGGCCACGACGCCGACCAGCCGCACCGCCTGAAGTTCAAGCCGCTCAGTCGCTGAAAAAGGATTCAGGATCCGGGATTCAGGGAAATCAATCTGTCGCACCTGTGCGCCGAATCCCGCTTGCGGTTTCGCCCCCCTGAAGCCTGAATCGTCCCACGACATTCTGCCAAACGTCAGAGAATTGACTTTGCCCGGCCGTTCGGCGACAAAGGGAGTCCCCGGACCGCAATGGGCGGTCGCCATGGACCGGCCCCCCTGCGAACGCGGCCTTGAGCCGTCTGGCATCGCGCGGCTGACACAGCAAGTTTGGCCGGGACAGCGTCCCCACCACCCACCTGGTTCGTCCTTCCTGGAGTCCTCCCGTATGGTTCGTCGTCGCGGCTTCACCCTGATCGAGCTGCTGGTCGTCATCGCCATCATCGCAATTCTGATCGCCCTGCTCCTCCCGGCCGTTCAGCAGGCGCGCGAGGCGGCCCGCCGCACGCAGTGCAAGAACAACATGAAGCAGCTGGGCCTCGCCCTGCACAACTACGAAAGCTCGTTCACCGTCTTCCCGCCGAGCTGCACCAGCGGACTCAATGTCGGCGCCTGGATGTACAACCCCGCGCAGCCGGCCAACCCTGTGACGCACCTGCACAGTTTCGCCAGCTTGATCCTCCCGTACATCGACGGCGTCAACGTCTACAACACGATCAATTACAACCTATCGGCGATGGATGTTTCCAATCGCCAGATCGCTTCGACGCAGTTGCCGTTCTTTCTCTGCCCCAGCTACACGGGCACTCTGAACGCGTCGGACACCCTCTACACCACGACGATCGGCTTCGACAAGTACGCGGTCCGCAACTACGCCGCCATGGCCGGCCGTACCGCGTTTTCGCTGTCCGGTGCTCCTGGTACCAAGCCCGAAGGCATCCTGTATCCGGCGTCCCGCACCGGCTTCCGCGACATCACCGACGGCACGTCGAATACGATCATGCTCGTCGAGACCCGCGAAGAGAAAGTCGCCCCGTGGATCGACGGGTCCTTTGCAGGCATGTGCGCCCGGTGGCTGAACCTCATGAGCCCGACCCTCGAAGGCAACTCGGTGTCCATCAACTACACCGTCTATTTCCAGTCGGTCTATCCGGGCGTGCCGACGCAGACGTGGGGCCCCTCCAGCCTGCATGAAGGCGGCGCGCATCACCTCCTCGGCGACGGTTCCGTCCGGTTCCTGTCCGAGAACATGAGCGTCAACACCTACGACTCTCTCGCCACCCGCAACGGCGGCGAAACCGTCGGCGAGTTCTGACAGCTCCCTGCTTGTCCTATTGACCAACAGCCCGGCTGCCCCCCAGCAGCCGGGCTGTTTCGCTTTCGGTAGTCCGTCTTCAGTGTTCCGCTTTCGGCTTTCCGCTTTCCGCCTTCACCAATCCACTCCATCTTGCACCAACCGCCCCCTTCCATTAGCCTTCCGCGCCTGATTCTGGCCGGCATCAGTCGGCCGCAGCGGGCGGCAGGGAGGCAGCCATGCGGATGGGTTGGGGAACGGCGGTCTGTGGCGTCGTGCTCGGCGTCGCAGCAGGCTTCGTCTGCGGACACGTTTCCGCCTGGACACGCGCGGCGGCGCGGCCGGACGAACCACTTCCCGTGCTCAATGAACTTCCTCCGCTGGCCGCATTGCCGCTGAGCGCAGCCTCCGTCGAAACCAAACACAACGGCCCGGTCTTCTTTCCCGAGCGGATGACTCCCCCGCTGCCGGACCTCGCCGAGCCGGAAACCGTCCACGCCGACGCCGTCGTCGAAACATCCGGCGAGTTCGGCGCTCCGCTCTCCCGCGAGCCGGACGAACTGCTGCACCCGGACGACGCCGAGCCGCTCTCGTCCGGAAGCCAGGAAGCGCTGCGCACCATCCTCGAGACCGAACTGGCCGATCTGTCCGAAGCGGATCGCGAAGTCTGGCTCGATGTCCTCAACGGACTCCCGCTCGCGGACGCCGTGGGCATCGTGCGGCTCTGGAAGAAATTCGGCAACGGCCCCGGCGTGCTGTCGCCTTCGCAAACGCCCGATATTCCCTTCTCGGATGAAGAGGCGCTTGTTCCGCCTCCTGCTTCTCCAGCGCCGATCCCGTTTTCCGGCGGCGCATCAACCCTGCCGACACGTTCCCGCCGAACCAATCTCGCGCAGGCCCGCGAACTGGTCCTCATCAACCTGCTGAACACGGAATCGTTCGGATATCGTCGTTACGAGCCGATCTTCGGATTCGGGGCGCCGACGGCACTCGTACAGCCGGGCGCCGACAACAACGAATCGCGCCCGACACTGCAGGTCGTCGCCTGGCGGATCGACCAGTCCCCCGGAGCAATCGTTGAGACGCCCAGCACGTTCGATCTCGCGATCGAAGGCGACGGCTTTTTTGTGGTGTCGCTTCCCGAACAGGGGACTTACTACACACGCTGCGGCCGCTTCTCACGCGATGACGACGGACGGCTCGCGCTCGTGACGTCGCGCGGACCGTACCGGTTGACTCCGGAAATCGTGGTCCCCGACGACTGCACCGCTCTCCAGGTTGTCAGCGACGGCGAGGTCCGCGTTGTGCGCGACAGTGGTTCGCCGGAAGTGATCGGCGTGCTGTCGCTGGCGCTGTTTGTCGATCCGGCACAACTCAGCCCGGACAGCGATGCATTATTCGTCGCCAACGATCGCTCGGGGGCGCCGCAGATCGGCCGCCCGGGAGACGGGCAGCGCGGCAGTCTCCGGCAGGGGGCGCTCGAACGCTCCAATTCCTACGCCGGCGAAGAGTCCCAACTGCTTCAGCAGATCGACGACTGGCTGCAACTCATCAATCGTTGAGTCGAGTGCTCACGCGGGCGCCCCGATCATCCGACTCTTGCACCGGGTGTCGAAGTGTTGAGTTCCGCTGTCCCCGCTCTCAGCCACATTCTGCACCTCTGCGTCCTCCGCGCACTCCGCGGTGAATCCTTTTGGATTTCGACATTCGGATTTCGGACTCACCTCCGCGGCTCCAGAAACTTCCGCTGCATCCACTCCGCGAAGTTCGCATACATCTGCGGGAAGTGGCGCTTCATCCGCCAGATCTGCCGCGCTTCCAGGCTGAGCACCACGTACAGCTTGCCGCGGTACATCGCGCGTACGGCTGCATCGGCCACCTTTTCGGGCGTCAAACGCGACTTCTCCATGTAGAGCGCGCCGCCCGCCTTCTCCTTCGGATCGGCGAACCGGCCCGTCTCCAGCAGATTCGTCTTCACGAACCACGGGCAGACGACCGTCACGCCGACATTGTGCCGCTTGAGTTCGACGTACATCGTCTCCGACAGTGACACGACTCCGGCCTTCGCGACGTTGTAGGCGCCCATCCGCGCCGGGGCGATCAGACCGGCGATCGAGGCCATGTTCACCACGTACGACCGCCGGGTGTTCTCCTGCAGCCACGGCACAAACGTGTGACAGCCGACAATCACCCCCCGCAGGTTGACCGACAGCAGCCAGTCCCAGTCGGCCATTGGGGTTTCCTGCACGCCCCCGCTGGCCACCACTCCCGCGTTGTTGACGATCAGGTCGCACTGCGGCCACTCGCCGCGCAGCTTGTCGCGCAGTCCGATCCATTGCGAGTCGTCGCGCACGTCGAGCACTTCGACCTGCGCCGTGCCGCCGGCCTGCTCCACCAGCGCCCGCGTCGATTCGCTCTGCTCACGATTGAGATCGCACAGCGCCAGGTGCCACCCGTCCCGCGCCAGCCGGACGGCGATCGCCCGCCCCAGCCCGCTCGCCGCACCGGTGATGACTCCGTACC
>JAEUIG010000758.1 GCA_016795125.1 Planctomycetaceae bacterium
GTGCAATTGCCAGGTCCGCCGCCGGGCACTCCTGCACGTCGATGACGCGGATTTCAATCGACCCGCGCGAGAACCGCGCAATCGCTCCCCGTGCATTCAGGAATTCTTCCTGCAGAATCCCCGCCGGGTCGTGCGGTGCAATGGCGGCATACAACGGCTGGAGGATCAGCCGGTCGTACTCCGCCTGGCTGAAGGCCCGCTCCGGGATGACCCGCCCCGCCACCTGCGGTATGCGTTGCGAGTTCTTCCGGTAGACCTCCAGCCGGTTATCCATCAGTCCAGTCACTCTGCCGTCCATGACGGGTGAGCTCGCCGCCAGCGCCGGCAACAGCGGCAACAGCAGTCGCACCGCCGCATGCAGCCGCGCGAACTCCTCATCCCCCTGGAACGGCAGGTTGATGTGCATGCTCTGCAGGTTGGCCCAGCCGTGGCCGCGGCAGTCGAACACGCGATTGAACGCGTCGTAAATCTCGCTGTTGTCGTGCGGCCAGAGTTTCATCTCGCGCAGCGGGTCCATCCACGGATGCATGGCCGTCCCGAGCAGCATGGCTCCCATCGGCGCAAGCAATTCGTTGATCGCCCGCACCTCGCTCTGGAACTGCTCGGAGAGACCCGTCAGTGAACGCGCGGGCGTCGTCGTCTTCAGTTCGACGACGTGCGCGACCAGCTCGTTCGACCACGTGATCGGCCCGCGCTCAACGTCGGACACGTACTCGCCGGCGACGGCTTTGAACAACTCATCGGCGATCGGCCGGACATCGAGCGTCGCGGCGTCGACGATCATGTACTCCAGCTCGATGCCGAATGCATCAAACAAATGCAACGGGGTCGTGCTCACAGCGATTCCAATGTCCCTTGAATTCCAAGCCGACGGCTCGGCCGTCGGTCCCTGATCAAATGCTCGTGTCCATTATTCGCTCCTTCAGCAACCCCATCACATTCCGCTCGATCGTCGCCGAAATCTCCTCCAGCGGCAGATGGCTGAGGTTCGTCTTCGAGAACGGATTCTGCAGCTCGATCCCCATCTGGTCGAGCGAAAACAGCGGATACGCCACCAGCATGCAGAGCGGCGGCACGATCCAGTCGCTGTGCAACCGGTTGAGCAGCGCAAACGGCAGCAGCAGCAGGAACATCGCGATGTACCGCCGGATTTTGATCGAATACGCCAGCGGCAACGGCGTTTTAAGGATCCGCTCGCATGCGCCCACATGATCGATCAGCAGCGCCCGCTCCCGGTTGAGCTGCAGAAACGCGTAATCCCCCAACTGCTGCCGGTCGCACGCACTGCGCAGCAGGTCGGCCAGTTTGAGCGCCACGCAACTCGGCATGTGCGCCGCTGCAGCGACCCGCTGGGCATCGGCCTCACCGATCAGCATGGCAATCCCCAGCGGCGGCTCCCCCCGCAGACTGCTGCGCACCACATGCGGGAACGCCCCGATCCACGATACGAATTCGCGCCGCCAGCCCTCATCCGCCGGGCCATAGGCCAGCGCGTCGATTGCCAGGTTCCGCGACTGGTTGACGATTCCCCCCCACAGCTTGCGGGCCTCCCACCACCGGTCGTACCCCGCATTGGTCCGCAGAATCAGCAACAGGCTGAGAGCCGCCCCGGCGATCTCCCACGGCGCGACTTCCAGCCGCAGGTCAAACCCGGTGCGCCCTTCGACGTAATGCACCAGCAGCACCGCCAGCGCGGCCAGGATTCCGATCGCAATCACATCGGCGACGACGATCGGCGTAATCGACCCCTGAACGGCAAACGCCTCCGTCCAGAACTCGCGCGGCTTCGGTTCGCTCACGGAAAAGTCTTCCTCGAAGTCAATGCCGGGTATCCCGGAGGCGATCTCCGGTCCGCTCTGCGGTAATTCTGCGACCTCCGGAATCTGACGGAGAGGGCGACCGGATAGTACGTAAACGTATTGGCGCTTTCGAGATACTCGTCCTCCGACGAAGACCGCAGACCCGCGGGCCGTTACCGGGAAATGTCAGGAAACAACCGGGACAGCGCTGGTTCGGTCCTGTTTCGGCAACCGTTCTGTATTGGCCTCCAGCCTGCTGAGCAGTCCCGTCACATTCCGCTCGATCGTCGCTGAAATGTCGTCCAGGGGAAGGTGGCTCAGGTTGTTCCTGGCAAACGGGTTCTGCAGCTCGATACCGATTTGATCCAGCGACATCAGCGGATAAGCGACCAGCATCGTCACCAGCGGAACCAGCCAGTCGTTGCTCATCCGGTGCAGCAGTGCAAACGGCAGTGACAGCAGAAACAGCGCGATAAATCGGCGAATCTTGATGGCATACACGAGCGGCAAGGGGGTCCTCAGGATCCGTTCGCAGGCGCCGATATGATCAATCAGCAAGGCCCGCTCACGGTCAACCTGCAGGAACGCAAACCGGTCAAGCTGCTGGGCATCGCACGCTTCATGCAACAACTCGGCCAGTCGGTAGGCGACGTGACTGGGCATGTGCGCCGACGCCGAAATCTGCGCCGCCCCCTCCTCGCCAACAAGCCTCGCCACTTCAGGCGCCGGCGGCTCCCCGCGTAAGCTGCACCGCGCTACGTGAGGGAATACCGCCCCCCACGCCACGAAGCGCCGGCGCCATTCCGGGTCGCGCGGACCGTAAGCCAGTCCGCTGATCACCAGATTGCGAGACTGGTTGACGATGCCCCCCCACAGCTTGCGGGCTTCCCACCAACGATCGTATCCGGCATTCGTCCGCAGAATCAGCAGTAGTCCCAGCGCGGCGCCGGCGATCTCATGGGGTGCAACTTCCAGCCCGATGCGAACGCCGAAAGTCGACTCCGAGTACCACGTCAGCGCAACAATGACAGCGGAGATCGCGCCGAACGTCAGCACGTGCGGAACGACGTACGGCGTAATCGAGCCATTCAGGGCGCAGGCCTCGCGCCAGAATGCATGACGATCAGGATTCTTGGCTTTCATCGGTGAAGTCGAGCTTCGTGATTCAGATGGCTCCCAGCATCCGCCGGCGACGCGGCGCCTCGCTGACGGGATAATCGTAGTGCGCCAGCGACACAAACTGACCGTCGTCCGTGTCGTAGGCAAACACGTCTCCGGTTTCGATCCTGTAGACCCAGCCGTGCAGGTGCAGATCCCCTCGGGCCAACCGCGCCGCGACGGCTGGCAGCGTCTTGAGATTCTCCAGTTGCACAAGGACGTTCTCTTCAATCGTCGCGGTCAATAATCGATCGTCATCGAGGTCCTTGTAGTTTTCATGCACGATCCTCTGCGTCGTATCGGCGTGCCTCAGCCATTCTGCGACCGTCGGCAGGGACGACAACTGCTCAGGCTGCAGCAACCCCTTCATTGCCCCGCAGTGCGAGTGACCACAGATGATAATGTCCTTCACCCCCAGCCCGGCCACGGCGAACTCGATCGTCGCTCCTTCACCCCCGTTTGCCGCCCCATGGGGAGGGACGATATTCCCCGCGTTGCGGAGAATGAACAACTCTCCCGGCTGTGAGCGCGTCAGCAGATTCGGATCGATGCGCGAATCCGAACAGGTGATGAACAGGGTTTCCGGACTTTGTCCCCGGCTGAGTTGCTCGAACAACCCCTGGCGTCGCCGGAATTCCGTCTGCTGAAAGGCGTGTATCCCTTCGATCAGCTTCTGCATGGCTCACCTCGTGGCAAAAGGTGTGACACAAAAAAAGCCGGAAAACCACACCGTTTGGTGCAGCTTCCCGGCATGTTTCCATCAGGACACGGGTCCCCAACGGCTCGTCCGCTCGGTCGAAACGCCCCTCGGGCAACCCGGCTCCTGCGTTGCACAAGCCCTGTCCCCAAGCGACTCGCGGGATTTATACGCAATGCTTCCGACCCGTCAACTGAAAATCGGACTGCGATTTTTCATCCGGCTGCCAGGTCAGGCTTCCGCGCCAGTGTAAACAGGATGACGCTCTCCCCTGAACT
This sequence comes from Planctomycetaceae bacterium, assembly GCA_016795125.1. Classification (GTDB taxonomy): domain Bacteria; phylum Planctomycetota; class Planctomycetia; order Planctomycetales; family Planctomycetaceae; genus JAEUIG01. The sequence continues at coordinate 3,933 of JAEUIG010000758.1, forward strand.
TGTGCTCACGTCGGTATGCAGACTGACGATGTCCACCTGCAGGATGTCGCGGACGGCCCTCTCCAACAGCGGGCGGCCATGTTCGATCAGTTCCAGCCGCATCTGCTTGATGAGGTCGCGCCCCCGGCTGCGCTCCTCCACCTGGGCGAGTTTCTGCTCAGCCGCCGTCAGTACCCCCTGCAGTCGCACGAGCGCCATGTCCTCCAGCAGGTACGTCCTCACCGACAACGGTCCGCGCCCCATGTACTCCTTCTTGAAGCGGATCACCGCCTGACTGATCTCAGCTTCCAGCTCCCCGCGAGTCTTCATCGCCGTCTGCTCCCCAAGTCCCACGTTTCTTGTCGCTGCTGTCGCCAGTCTCACGCCCGGATCGCGACCCGTCTCCCGCACCTTGACGGCCAGTCCCCGGTGGTTGCCGTTCTCCCGCCTCCCGGTCGTGGCGGGTCTTCCGACCAAACCACACGACCGACCGCAATTCTCCCGCCGAGCACACCACTCTCAACTCTCGTCTCCCCGCCGCTCACTCCCCAATCACCTTCACCAGCACCCGCTTGTCGCGCCGCCCATCGAACTCGCCGTAGAAGATCTGCTCCCACGGTCCGAAATCCAGCTTCCCCGCCGTCATCGCGACCACCACCTCGCGCCCCATCACCTGCCGCTTCATGTGCGCGTCGGCATTATCCTCCCCAGTCCGATTGTGCGCATACCGCTGCGGCGACGCATCAAACGGCGCGAGCTGCTCCAGCCACCGCTGGTAATCCTCATGCAGTCCCGGCTCGTCATCGTTGATGAACACCGATGCCGTGATGTGCATCGCATTCACCAGCACCAGCCCTTCCTGCACGCCCGACTGTCGCACGATCTCCTCGACCTGTGGCGTGATGTTGAGAAAGCCCATCCGCTGCGGCAGGTGGAACGTCAGGTATTCGGTGCGCGATTTCATCGCCGCATCGTAGCGAAGTCCGCTCCCCTGAGCGGCGGCGTTTTGCGGACGGCCTACGGATTGTCGAGCCGCTTCTCCAGCACGACCTCGTTGTCGCGAAATCCCATTCGCTCGTAGAAGCGGTGCGCCCGGGTGTTCGCCGATAGCACTCCGACTTTCAGCCGCGTTGCCCCGCAGGAGCGGGCGTGCAGTTCCGCACCTTCCATCAACTGTTCGCCGATCCCGGCGCCGCGATGTTCTTCATCAACGTAGAGATCGGTCACGTAAGCGTGTTCCGGCTCGGCTTCGATGATCTCCTCGGAATCGACGCGACCGAGCACGCACACAAAGGCAACGATCCTGCCGCCAACTTCTGCCACGTGCACAGCGCCCTTGTGCGTCGCACACTGTTTGAACAGTCTTGCGACGTACTCCTTGCAGACGGTGCGACCTTTCGCCCGGTTGGGTTCAAGCGTCCGCTCAAAGTCCTGCAACCTGCGAAAACAGTCCTCCAGCCCGGCGGAATCCTTTGGGCCTGCACGACGGTAAATCACCATGCGCAAGGCCCCGCTTAGCCGAACAGGTCGTAGAGCGGCGTCCCCGAACTCACCGGCCGGGTGAAACCGTCCTTCCCGAGACGCGTTTCCAGCGGGATGTCGAGGGCATGGTAGATGGTCGCCCCCATGTCCTGCGGTCGTACCGGCTTGTCCTTCACGTAGGCGGCGAACTGGTCGGATTCGCCATAGACCGCGCCGCCGCGAATGCCGCCGCCGGCAATGATCGCCGAGTAGCACGACGGCCAATGCTGACGACCGGGGTTGTTGCCGCGCACGTTGATGTTCGGCGTGCGCCCGAACTCGCCGCACACGACCACCAGTGTCTGGTCCAGCAGCCCGCGGTCGCGCAGGTCGGTAATCAGCGCCGACAGGCCTTCATCGAGACACGGGAGGCAGTAGCCCATCCCGTACGACCCGCTGCCGAAGGCGTTCCCCATCCCCATCTCGGCCCCGTGCATGTCCCAGCTGGAACTCGGGGGACCGCCGCCGGTGTCGCCCGGCGCTTTACCCGTCCAGCCGTTGACCGTCACGAATCCGACGCCCGACTCCACCAGCCGACGAGCCAGCAGCAGGTTCTGCCCCAGCGGATGCATGCCGTAACGCTGGCGGACCTCGGTCGTCTCGCGCGACAGATCGAACGCTTTGCGGGCTTCCGCGCCGCTGGTCAGCTCGAACGCGCGGCCGTGCAGGTCCTGCCAGTCGCCCAGCGTGTGATTGATCGCCTGATAATTGCTGCTGCCATTGAGTCCGGTGAGCAGGCTGCGGCGCACGCTCATCCGTTCCGGCGCGACGGCGGGGAGCAGCTCATCGGGCGGCTGGAATTCGGCCATTGCGGGGTGATTGGCGGCCGAACCGACGAACAGCGGCGCGTAGGTCATTCCCAGGTGGCCGGCATTGCCGAGGTTCGGTGCACAGAATACCGGATCGCCGACGCACTTGATCAGCCAGACGTAAGACGCAATGCCCCGTGTGTTCGGCCGCAGCTTGCCGAGAATCGACCCGATGTACGGTGCGTCGGCCGGCGCTTCCGACTGCCCGCTGAGGGCGTGATGCATCGCATCGAAATGGTTGCTGATGTTGCCGACGTGCGTCATCGAGCGTATCAGCGAGAAGTGCTGCGTGAGTCCGGCCATCCGCTGATGCAGTTCGCTGATCTGCATCCCCGGCACCGCCGTGGCGATGGGATTGTACGGACCGCGAATGGTGTCCGGGGCGTTCGGCTTGAGGTCCCAGGTGTCGAGATGGCTCGGCCCGCCGCACAGCAGGACGAAGATCACCGCCTTGTCGGCAGCTCCTTTGCCGAGGCCGCGTTCGGCATCGATTCCGGCGGAGACGATGCCCGGGGTGCCGAGCGAAAGTGCCCCCAGTCCGCCGGCCTGCAGCAGCCGTCGACGCGAGATGCCGCGCGTTTCAAGTGGCCCGTGGCTCAGTGTCGCAGTCATCAACGCCTCCCGTCAGAAGGGTGACACAGCTGCCGCGCCGGGATGGCCTGACGCGTTCGGCGACATCATACCGTCCCGTGCGGCCTGTCGTCTTGTTTCCTCCGCGATTCAGTCGGACGACGGCCGGTCTGCGCGACCAAGCGTTCCCGCTCACCTCGCCCGATTCCCGGCAATACCATCCCCGGATCCGGAACCGGCATCATCACAACGTGATCGTAAACGTCCCCACGGTCATGACCGGCATCCCACCCAGTCCT
>JAEUIG010000653.1 GCA_016795125.1 Planctomycetaceae bacterium
ATCGTCCTGACACCGATCCGCGATCCACAGGGTTCTCAGGCATTCATCTGCCGGGAGAACAGTTCGACGAGATGGCCGTCGGGGTCGTGGACATAAATCTGGGTGGGGCCGTCCGGCCGGTGCTTGGGACCGGCCGCCAGCTCCAACCCGCGGGATTTCAGAGTTTCGGCGGCAGCAAGGGCATCCGCCACTTCAAAGGCGAAATGATGGCCCCGGCTGATTGACCCTCCGGTCGCGCGTCCCAGTCCGGCCGGTCCGCTGGCGGCATGCTCCTCGATCAGGTGAATCTGCGAGGGACCGGCCTGAAACCAGGCGCCGGCGAAACCGAACCCGGGTCGTGGGACCTCCTCCATCCCCAGCACGTCGACATAGAACTGCCGGGAGCGGCCAAGGTCCTTCACGACGATCGTCACGTGATCGATGAACCGGACGCGAATCGGGGTCTGTTCCGGCATCTTGAAGAATCTGAACAGGAGTTAACAGAGGAAACGGAGAAAGCAGGAGGATCGTGATTCGCTGCCAAAGCCGATCACAATCCCTGCTGCATCGTCTTGAGGTTCGGTGTTCAAGTCAATCTTGTACGCGTGTCACAATACGGGCGCCGCATGAATGCCCAATGAGGATTGCTCGGATTCATCTCCGTTTCCTCTGTTCCCTCCTGTTCTTTCCTGTCACTGCTGCGCGGTCTGCTGTTGTTGGGCGGCGGCAAGGAGACGTTCGACGGCGTCGCGGCCGATCATGCCGATGGCGACTCCATAGCGTTTCGCCAGCGGAGTGCAGTCGACGATCTTCGCCTCGAGCAGGTCTTCGGGTTCGACCAGCGGGTGGGCCGGCGTGCCGCGGGCGATCGCAACGGCCTGGTTGAACTCGGTCGGCGTGCGTATGTCGTAGATGCCGCAGCCGACAATCCCGGCGGCCGTCAGGATCGAGCAGTATTGCCCGCCAGACCACTTGTTGCTGATGCCGAGCGCGGTTCCGTTGCGGAACGTCAATTCGCGTGTGGTGTGCTGTGGGAGCATCGGATCGCGCGTTTGTGTCCATCACCAGGGCCGGCAGTGTTGGTGGGCGAAGCCCACCCTGCCGTTCCGGCCATCGGTCAATGTCAGGATTCGACACAAAGTCACAAAGCCACAAAGACGCACAAAGAAAACGCAGGGCAGCGGCGAGCAAGGGCGCCGGTGGGAGGAGATCTGTGCTTGAATTCCAGTCAGGCCACCATTGTTCGAATCAATTCGAACTCCTCTCTGTGCGTCTCGGCGTCTCTGCGGTTTCGTGTCGATTTCCTGACCAGTATGAAGGTCGGACCGCTATTTCGAGTCGGCGATCTCGATGTGGTAGTACGGCACGCCGTTGATCACGCCGGAAGGCGCTCGCTGGAGTCCGGGGGAGGGAACGGGCTGTACCGGCGGCACGATCTGCACACCCAGTTGACGCAATTCCAGGTGCCGGAGATCGTCCGCATTGCGAGTCAGCAGGGGCGTCTGAAGGACGATCGTCGGACTCGGGCGATTCTGGGTCACCGCGTCCCCGGGGATTGCGATCGCTGCGCCAGGTGACCCGCCAGGGAGCGCAGTCGCGGCGGCGATGCCGGAGCGGGCGGCCGACAACTCCGTTTCGAGCCGGGAGAGCCGGCGCTCGAGCAGGAACAATCCGGCGCCAAGGACAACGACGCAGACGACGAGCAGCGGCTTGGTCCAGTCGCGCATGGGAGACTCCCTCGTTCGGGGAAAATGGGACCGCCTGATCGCATTGTTCGACGAGATCGTAGCCACGGCAGTTCCCGGCGAGAATGCGAGTTTTCTGATCGGTGCGCGACGAATCGACCGAAAAGGTTCGGACAAGTGTGTCGGGAGGTCGAGGAACCGATTGAGACGCCCCGCGCGCTTGGTTACATTGGGGTGCCGGGCACTGATTTCACCGCCACAATCGGGTCAGACATCCGGCAACGGCTGTCTGCGGAAACCCCAGCCCCCACAATGATCTGCGTTACGCTTGGCCGCACCCGGCACAAGATGATGGTCGAGGAGCACCGTGCGCTCGCAGCCCGGGGCGCCCCGCTGGTCGAGCTGCGCCTCGACTGGCTGCGGAACCTCCCCGATCTGGCCCGGCTCCTGGCGGAGCGGCCCACCCCTGTGATCGTCACCTGCCGCCGGCCTCCCGACGGCGGCCGCTGGCGCGGTTCCGAGGAACAGCGGCGGATGCTGATCCGCCAGGCGATCGTCCAGAAGGTCGAGTACGTCGATCTGGAGGAAGACCTGGCGGCGTCGATCAAGCGGTTCGGGCCGACCAAGCGGATCATCAGCCATCACGATTTCGTCGAGACGCCGGAGAACCTGCAGGAGATCCACGAGCGACTGCAGAAGCTCGATCCGGACATCATCAAGATCGTGACGATGGCCCGCACGCCGGCGGACAACGTCGCACTGCTGAAACTGGTGGCGGAATCCGAGGTCCCGACGATCGGGTTCTGCATGGGTGACCTGGGGCTCACGAGCCGGGTGCTGTGCGGCAAATACGGTGCGCCGTTCACGTACACCACCTTCAGCCGGGACCGGGAGATGGCGCCCGGGCAGATCGAATTTGAAGATATGCGCGATCTGTTCCGGTTCGACGACATCGACGCGGATACGAAAGTGTTCGGCGTCCTCGGCGATCCCATCGGCCACAGCTTCAGCCCGCGCATCCACAATGCGGCATTCCGGCACGAAGGACTCAACTGCATCTACCTGCCGATGCGCGTTCCCGCCGAAGTCCTGCAGGAGACATTACAGGCGAATGCGGCGATCGACATCCGCGGTTACAGCGTGACGATTCCGCACAAGGAGGCGGTGGTCGGATTCGCCACGTACCTCGACGAGGCGGTGAAGTCGATCGGCGCGGCGAACACGCTGTACCGCGACGATCGCGGCCGCTGGTACGCGGCCAACACCGACTACGAGGCCGCGCTCGCCACCCTCAAGACCGGACTGGCGGAACGTGGCGACGAACGGCTGGCCGGGTTGAAGGTGCTGATCCTGGGGGCCGGCGGAGTCGCGCGGGCCATCGGACTGGCGGTCTCGCGGGCCGGCGCCGGGCTGACCGTGACCAACCGCAACAAGAACCGCGGCCGGGTGCTCGCCGAGCAGCTCAACTGCCAGTTCGTCAACTGGGAGAACCGCGGCAGCCTGTTCGCCGACGTGCTCATCAACTGCACGCCGGTCGGCATGTTTCCCGACATGGACGACACGCCGTATCCGGAACACTGGCTGCGCGAGGGCATG
>JAEUIG010000711.1 GCA_016795125.1 Planctomycetaceae bacterium
CAGCATCTGGCGCATCCGCCGAAGCCCGCCCAGAAGCCATTGAAGAAGTCTCACAAGCGCCCTCCGGCGGCCGCGCGCGCGGCGAAACGGGCCCGGGGCGCCGCGACCGGGGCGGTTCGCAAGCGCGTCAGCAAGCCGAAAGCGACCGGTTCCCAGCGCCGCTCGCGTCGCTGAGAGGCAAAGTCGCCGGGGACGGCTGTCGTCTCCGCCCAGGCCGGGCGGAGGCCGAGGGGGCCGAAGTCATCCGAAAGCACTTGGTCGCCGGGCGGCTCGCAAACTAGAATCAATCGCAGGCAATGGGCCGGGCGTCGCCGTCCAGGGGGATGCCGGCCGCCGCGCGGATTCTGTCAGGGAGAGTCGATCATGGATCGCGGACGAAAGTGGCTGTTCGCCTGGTGTCTGATCAGCGCTGCGGCGCTGCCCGCGTGGTCTGCCGACGAACCGGCGGCTTCGCCGGAGCAGCCTGCCGTCGAAGGCCCCAGCGAGGGAGCGATTCCGGGACTGCAACCGGGCGACGACGTGCTCGAACCGTTCGAGCCGCGCGATGCCGCTGCTCCCGATGCAGAAGCCCGTCGCGCCGCCCGCGCCTGGTACATGACAGGCAAAGTCCACGAGGCCCGCAGCGACAACAACGACGAACTCGAGCTTGCGCTGAACGCCTACCGGCATGCGGTCGAACTCGATCCGACCTCGCTGAAGACGTACGAATCGCTGATCCCGGCGCTGTACGCGCACGACGAGAAGGACGAGGCCCGGCGGTTCGCCCTGCAGGCGGCGCAGCGGACCGAGCGCGGACTGCGGCTCACGCGCGGACTGGCGGCGGTCATGGCGCGCGGCGACAGCGTGGCGGACGCTGTCGGCATGCTCCGCGAGGCGGTCGCCCTGCCGAACTTCGATCCGGCATCGATCTCCGGACTGCTCGTCCACCGCGACCTGGGGATGTACCTGCATCTCGCCGAACAGCCGGGTGAAGCGGCGAAGTCGTATCAGCTGGTGTTCGATGCCCTGCTGACGGAGCGCGAACCGCCGTTGACGGACGCGGAGCGGACCGAGTTGCTCGGCGACGCCGGTGCGACCTACGATGAACTCGGCAAGACGTTCCTGGAAGCCAAGCTCCCCGATCTGGCCGTGAAGGCGTTCGACGAGGCGGCCAAGTTTCGCACCGGCCGCCCGGGAATTCACAGCTTCAATCTGGCGCTCGTGTTCCGCGACACCGGCAAGGTGGATGAGTCGCTGGCGGAGCTGGAGAAGTATTTCGACGCGCAACTGCAGTCGAAGGGGCGGGACGCCTACCAGCTGCTGAAGGACCTGCTGGCGGGCGTCGGCCGGTCGGAGGAACTGGTTCCGAAGCTGGAGACGCTGCACGCGGCCGATCCGCGCAACGCGTTCCTGGCGTATTTTCTGGCGGACGAGTACGTCGCCCGAGGGGACGTCGATCGCGGTCAGGAACTGTACGAACAGACCCTCGATGCCTCGACCGATCCGCGCGGCCTCGTGGGGCTGATGCCGGTGTACCGCAAACAGCAGAAGCCGAAAGAGCTGCTGGACATCCTCGGCAAGATCTACCCGCAGATTCCTGAGGAGCGGTCTCCCGAGGATCTGCAGAAGCTGGCGCCCGATGCACGGGCGGTGGTGATGCGCTACGAGGAAGAATTCAGCGCTCTTGCCAAGGATTCCGCGGCGCTCGACGGACTGATGCAGGTCGGCCGCGAACAGACAGCGGCCAGTCCCCCGGAGATCGATCTGGCCGAAGCCTACATGCTGGGGAAGCTGGCGATCGCCGCCGAACGCACCGACGACGCCGTGAACTTCTACAAGCTGACGATGACGATGCTGAACCAGCCGATGCTCAGCGTCTACCGTGAGCTCGGCGAATACCTGATCGACCAGAAGAAGTACGGCGACGCGGCCGACGTGTTCCGGGAAGCCTCGGAGCATCCCGCGTTTGAACAGGCCCGCTGGATCCTGCTGTACTTCATGACGTACCCGCTCGAATTCGACGGCAAGACGGAAGAGGCCCTGAAGGCGATCGCCGAGGCCCGTGGCTCGCAGCCCGACAATCCCCAGCTGCACTTCCAGCAGGCTTGGATCTACTACCACGCCGAGCGTTGGGACGAGGCTGAGCCGCTGCTGAAGGAAATCATCGACGAATACAAGGGCGAAGCTGAGAACGAATCGATCGTCCGCAATTCGCAGTTCAGCCTGTCGAATCTGTACGTGCAGAAAGGGGACGTCGAGCATGGTGAACAGGTTCTCCAGGATGTCCTCAAGGAGGCCCCCGACAATTCGCAGGCCAATAACGACCTGGGTTACCTGTGGGCCGACCGCAACAAGAATCTGGAAGAAGCGCGGGGGATGATCGAGAAGGCCCTGAAGGCCGAACCGGAGAACCCGGCGTATCTCGACAGCATGGGCTGGGTGCTGTACCGGCTCGGACAGTTTGCCGAGGCGCGGACACACCTCGATCAGGCGGTCGCTCTGCCCACCGGGCAGGACAGCACGATCTTCGAGCACCTGGGGGACGTCCTCGACAAGCTCGATCTGAAGACCGAGGCGGTCACCGCCTGGCGCAAAGCAGAGGAACTGGAACGCGCGAAGGCCAAACCGGACGACGAAGTCCTGCAGCGGCTGACTGCGAAGCTCCCGGCCGAGGCCCAGTCCGGCGACGAATCCGCGGCCACGCCCTGATCGCATCCGTCCACACCGTTAACCTCCGACGACCCCAGACCTCGTCGCAATTCGCCGACTGCTGAAAGCTCACTCATGGCCGGACATTCGCACTCGGCGAACATTGCGCATCGGAAGGGACGGGTCGACAAGGTGCGGGGCGCCCTGTTCGGCAAACTGAGCCGCGCCATCATCGTCGCCGCCCGTCGCGGCGGGGCCGACCCGGCCGCCAACATCACCCTGCGGGTGGCCATCGAGAAGGCCCGCAAGAACAGCATGCCGAAAGACAACATCGAGCGCGCCATCAAGCGCGGCGCCGGTGAGACGGAAGGCCAGGATTTTTCGGAAGTCATGTATGAAGGGTACGGGGCGGGCGGCGTGGCGATCCTGTGCGATGCGCTGACCGACAACCGCAACCGGACGGCGGGCGAACTCCGCAAGACGTTTGAAGTGCACGGCGGCAATCTCGGGGGCGCCGGGTGCGTCGGCTGGATGTTCGAACGCAAGGGAATGTTCGTCATCGCGAAGGCCGATGCCACGGAAGAACGGCTGTTCGAAGTCACGCTCGAAGCCGGCGCCGACGACGTGAAGGACCTGGGGGAGACGTTCGAAGTGACGTGCCCGGCGGACGCCTACCTGGCGGTCGTCGAGGCACTGACCCAGGCGGGAATCAGTTCGCAGTCCAGCGAACTCAGCCGCATCGCGTCGCAAACGGTGGCGGTCGACGGCGACAATGCCCGCCGCGTCCTCAAGCTGATCGACGCCCTCGAAGAAAACGAGGACGTCCAGACCGTCACGGCCAACTACGACATGCCGGAGTCGGTGCTCCAGGCCGCTCTCGCGGAATAGCTGCCGGTCGATCGGGATACGCGCCTGTACGCCGCTTGGACGTTCAACACTGCCGCCGGTGGCGGCTGCAACGGTCGGGACGGCGCCCCGGTCAAAAATCGCCAATTTGGGAATCGGACACTTGTCCGAGCCGGCTGCCCGTCTGATATAATTCAGGCGTTATCCGTCAACCCGGCCGGCTCATTCTCTGGACCGGGGTCAGGTCTTTTATTCCAAGCATGCGGGAGGCCCCATGTCGTCGCAGGCTGTCGAATTGCGGGAGTCCTACGTTGCCGATTACCAGCCCGTCGATGGGCAGGTGTTTGACTACCGGCCAGTCCCCGTGCTGGCGGTCATCTCGATGGTGCTCGGCGTGCTCTCAGTGATGGCGTTCTTCGGCATCTTCGGCATGGCTGTCGCCTTATTGGGCGGCATTCCCATCAGCGCAATTAGCCTGCTGCTCATCTTACGCTCTCGTGGCGAACTGGGTGGCCTTTGGCTCGCCACTCTCGGTCTCGCCTGCTCGGTGCTGTTTCTCGGCAGTGGGGTGTTGTGGCAGAGGCATCTTTATGTCAACGAGGTCCCGGCCGGCTTTGCCCGCACGAGTTTCACAAACGACATTTCGAAAAAGGGGTTTGTGACGATCGACGGGCAGCAGCGGGTTCACCCGGACATCGAAAAGCTTGTCAAGAAGCCGATTTTCGTCAAGGGCTTCATGTACCCGACCGGTCAGACCGAG
>JAEUIG010000747.1 GCA_016795125.1 Planctomycetaceae bacterium
TGGGGCGGCACATCGTCGGTTTCGAAGTGCAGAAAGTGCTGGCGGCCGTCGACGCGTTCGAGCAGATCAACACGGACGCGAAACGCGACGCCCTGATCGCCGTGGCCGGAATCAGCGAGGGCGGACTGCTCGCACTCTGCAGCGCCGCGATCGATCCCCGGATCGACTCGGTCATGGTCAGCGGTTACTTCCAGGAACGCGAATCCGTCTGGCGCGAGCCGATCTACCGGAACATCTGGGCCCAGTTGACCGAATTCGGCGATGCGGAAATCGCCTCGCTGATCGCGCCGCGTCCGCTCATCGTCGAAGCCTGTGCTGTCCCCGAAGTGACCGGCCCCCCCGCGCCGCATGACGGCCGCGGGCCCGGAGCCGCTCCGGGAAAGATCGTCACCTGCGACCTGGCGTCCGTCCGCCGCGAGTTCGACCGCGCAAAGTCGCACTACAGTGCGCTCCAGCGGGAATCCGCGCTCACACTCGTCGAATCCGCCGGCGGACAGGGACACGCCGGTTCAACGGCCGCCGTCGAGGCATTGCTGGCGAGCATCGCCGTCGAGCACGCGCCTCAACCCACGACGTTTGGTGCGAATCCCGTCATCGATCCTGTGGCGGTGCAGAAGCGCCAGGTCGCGGAACTCAATCAGTTCACCCAGCGGCTCATGCACTCCAGCGACAAGGCCCGCGACAGGACCTGGGGCAAGGTCGATCGCACCAGCCTCGACACCGCCACGCCGCCGCTCAATGAGTACCGCGACTGGGTCTACGACACGCTCATCGGACGCTTGCCCGAACCGTCCGTCGCGCCCAACCCTCGCACGCGAAAGGTGATCGACGAGCCGACTCACGTTGGTTACGAAGTCGTCCTCGACCTGTTCCCCGCCGGAGGGCATGAACGTCCGCTGCCGGCCGGCGTCGATAAGCCGCTCGCCGTCGATCAGGACTTCTTCGCGGTCGGCGACGACTGGGGCGTCATCGCCGGAGGCATCCTGTTGATCCCGCGCGACATCAAACCGGGCGAGCAGCGGCCGGTCGTCGTCTGCCAGCACGGCCTTGAAGGCACGCCGATGTCGACCATCGGCGGCGAGTCCCATCCCGACTACCACTACTACAAGGGCTTCGCGACCGAACTCTGCCGCCGCGGATTCATCACCTACGCCCCGCAGAACCCGTATCGCGGCACCGACGCGTTCCGCCACATCCAGCGAAAGAGCAACCCGCTGGGCCGCTCACTCTTCAGCTACATCATTCCGCAGCACAAACGGACGCTGGAGTTCCTCGGCTCACTGCCGTACGTCGATCCTGCGCGGATTGGTTTCTACGGTCTGTCTTACGGCGGCAAGACGGCCGTCCGCGTCCCGCCGCTGCTGCCCGCCGGCGACGGCACGGCCGGCTACGCGCTTTCAATCTGTTCCGCCGACTACAACGAATGGGTCCGGAAGAACGCGAGCAGCGAGGACAAGTACTCGTATGTCTTCTACGGCGAGTACGAGATCTTCGAATGGAACATGGGCCACGTCGCGAATTACGCGGAGTTGTCATACCTGATGACGCCGCGGCCCTTCATGGTCGAGCGCGGCCATGACGACGGCGTCGCCCCGGACGAATGGGTGGCGTGGGAATTCGCCAAGGTCAAACGGCACTACGACAAGCTCGGCATCGGCGATAAGACCGAGATGGAAGTCTTCAACGGCCCGCACACCATCAACGGCCAGGACACCTACGCCTTCCTCCACCGCCACCTCAACTGGCCGGCTCCGAAGAAGTAAACTTCGACGCAAAGTCACGGAGTCGCAAAGACTCGCAAAGAAAAAGCGAAGGGGAATACAATGGCTTCCTGCTTCTCCTCCTTTGCGCGTCTTCGTGTCTCTGCGCCTTTGTGTCAGGCTTACTTCCCGTTGCGGACGACGACGTTGACCGCCTCCTGAACGCGGTCGCTGGGGTAGACGATGACCCGGTCTCCCTCCGCCAGGCCGCTGAGGATTTCGGCCGCGTCGGCGTTGCGGTGGCCGATGACGACCTTCCGCAAATGCGCGCGGTCCGCTGCCAGCACGTACACCGCCCATTCGTTTTCGAGGCGGAACAGCGCCGCCGTCGGGCATTGCAGCACGTCCTGCTCTTCCCACACGACGATCCGCGCCTCGAATCGGAACGCATCCCCCAGCCGCGCCCGCTCGGCGTCGCTGATCGTCAGGTCGCCAATAATCCACACTCGCTGCTCCTCCACGCCGAGCGCGGAGATCTTGGTGAACGCCGCCGGCTCGACCAGCTTCACCACGCCCGTCAGCGGCTCCTCGCCTCCCCAGTGCTCCAGGACAATCCGGTCGCCCGGCTCGATTTTCACGGCATCGATGGAGAGCACGTCGACTTCCAGTTCGAGGTTGGCCGGATCGCCCAGTTCGAGCAATTGCGTCCCGGCCGGCAGCACTGCGGCGCTCTCGTGCAGCACGCGCAGCACGCGGCCCGAGATCGGCGACCGAATCTCGAAGTGCCAGTCGGCCCCGGACGATTCCTGCGCCGCCGGATCAAACCGCTGCAGCGCCGCCTGCGCCTGCGCCAGTTCGAACTTCGCGATCTGCATCGAGAACTCGGCCGCCCGATGCTCCTCCTGCCGCATCCGCATCTTCATCGTCGCGTCTTCGAGCGCCTGCTCGCTCGAGGAATCGCGCTCCCGCAACCGGCGGATGCGTTCGAACTGGCTGGCCGCCGTTTCCTCGGCGATCAGGGCGGCGTCGATGTTCGTCTGGGCGCGGCTCACGGCCGCCTCCGCCGCACTCACCCTCGCCGCGGTCTCGGCCCGTTCGCGCGGATCGAGCAGCTTCGGCGTATCCGGCAGCACCATCGCCAGCACCGTTTCG
>JAEUIG010000753.1 GCA_016795125.1 Planctomycetaceae bacterium
GTGAAAGCGGGCTTCAGCGACTGGCCGGTCATGTCCAGCGGCGGCGGAACCCCCAGGCAGTCGAGCGTCGTCGGCATCAGATCGACGAGAGAGACCGGCTCATCGACGACAACATCTGATGGGATCCGCCCCGGCCAGGACACGATCCAGGGAACATGCAGCGTCGAGTTGTACAGCATGTATCCATGCATCATTTCCTGGTGGTCGCCGAGCCCTTCGCCGTGGTCTCCGACGATGATCACGAGAGTGTCCTCCGCAATCTCGTTCGACGTCAGGAATCCGGTCAGGCGCTGCACCTGCTGGTCGACGAAGGCCAGCTCCCCGTCATAGGGCCGCTGCTCGAACTCGTCGCCAAACTCCGCGGCATGCGATTGGTAAACGAAATGGGGATCGTACAGGTGCACCCAGCAGAAGAACGGCTCGTTCGCGTCGGCCCCCAGCCAGGCGAGCGCGCGATCGACGACGGCATTGCCCGGCCGTTCGCGATGCAGCGGATCGTCGGTGCGCCGCGACTGCGACAGGTCCGCATCGTATTCGTCGAAGCCCTGGTTCAGTCCGAATTCAGCGTCGAGGACGAACGCGCCGACGAAGCCACCCGTGCGATACCCGGCCTGCTGCAAGGATTCCGCCAGCGTGGGAATCTCGGAATGCAGCCGTCCTTTGCCGTTCGTGCGCAGCCCGTGCTCGGGCGTGTAGAGGCCGGTCATCATCGTGGCGTGCGACGGCAGCGTCAGCGGCGCGGTCGCATAAGCCCGGCTGAATCGCGCGCCTGAATTTGCCAGCGCGTCCAAGGTCGGCGTCTTCGCTCCGTCGTAGCCGTAGCAGCCGAGGCGGTCGGCCCGCGTGGTATCGAGCGTAATCAGTAACAGATTGGGCCGCCGTGGCGCAAGCATCCACCACGACCCCGCGACCAACCCGGCGATCAACAAGAGTCCGCCGAGCCAGTACAAGAGGCGCAAGCGTCGGCGGGGCGTTTTCATTCGTCCAAGATACAGGGCCGCGTGAGGAGTGACGAGTGACGAAATGAGAAGTGGCGAGTGACAGGTGACGAGCGACAAGAATCCATCGTTTGCCACTTCTCACTTGTCATTCACCTCACTCCGCATTTCACGGCACGATGGACAATGGACTATGGACTATGGACCATCACCCCATGCACATCGCCATCATCACGGCCGGCGGCGCGGGGATGTTCTGCGGGTCGTGCATGCACGACAATACCTGGGCCCGCGCACTCCAGCAGGCCGGCTGCCAGGTCACTCTGCTCCCGACCTATACGCCCATCCGCCTCGACGAGCCGGACCAGAGCACCACGCCCATCTTTCTCGGCGGCGTGAACGTCTATCTCGATTCGCAGCTCCCGGGCTGGCGACAGCTGCCGCGCGCATTCACGCGCTGGCTCGATGCGCCCTGGCTCATCAACGCGGTCTCCCGGTTCTCCATCCGCTACGACATGCGGAAGCTTGGCGACCTGGCGCTGGCGACGCTGGCCGGAGAGCAGGGCCCGCAGGCGCGCGCCTTCAACGAACTGGCCGCCTTCATCGGCAGCGAGCTGCGGCCGGACGCCGTGGTGTTCAGCAACGCCCTGTTGAGCGGCGGCCTGCGCCTGCTGAAGGAACGCTTCAGCGGACCTGTCTACTGCACACTGCAGGGGGACGACGTGTTCCTCGACGCGCTGCCGCCGTCGCACAGGCAGCGGGCGATTGCGGCCGTCTCCGAACGGGCCGCCGACTTCGACGGCTTCTTCGCCCACAGCCGGTTCTACAGCGACTACATGGCGCAGTACCTGTCGCTGCCCGAGTCGCGTTTTCATCGGGTTCCGCTGGGAATCGACCTCACTGGCCACGACGGCGAACCCGGCGCGCGGACTGCCGGGCCATTTACCGTCGGCTACTTCGCGCGCGTCGCGAAGGTCAAAGGTCTGCATCGCCTCGTCGACGCGTTCCTCAAGCTGCATCAACGGCAGCCGACGGCGCGCTTGCGCGTCGGCGGGTTCCTCGGCGCTCCGGAGCGGGCGTACTTCCATGAGGTGAGTCGGGCGGCAAAGCCGATGGGGAACGCGTTCGAGTACATCGGCAGCCCGGCGACGCACGCGGAGAAGGTCGCTTTCTACAAGTCGATCGACGTACTCTCGGTGCCGACCGAGTTCCTGGAGCCGAAGGGGCTGTACGTGCTTGAAGCGCTGGCGAACGGCGTGCCGGTCGTGCAGCCGCGGCACGGCGCATTTCCCGAACTGGTCGAAGCGACCGGCGGGGGCCGGCTCGTCACGCCCGGCGATGCGGACGAGCTGGCCGACACTCTCGAAGAACTGATGCTCGATCCCGACACGCGCTACTCGCTCGGCGCGACCGGGCAGATCAACGTCCGCGAACAGTTCAATCCGCAGGTGATGGCGGCCGCGACGCTGGACGTTCTGCGCGCCCCACAGGCGCAGCATTCGGATTGCTGAATCCACTCTCCTCGTCCGCAGGCCGCAGCGCCGCGATGTGTGGCCGCATCCATTGCCGGCACAGCTCTGTCATCGGAATTCGCCGCTTCGCTGCTGCCAGACGGATCGCGCGCCAATCCGAGATCGGAACGAAAATGGAGATCTGCTTGCGGATTTCGAGAGACATGAGGAATGGCGAATAGGGGAGGGCGAGGCGGCTTTGCACAATAATTGTCGTGCTCCGTCCATTGAGCATTGTCAGCCGCGCCAACCTCCGCAAAGGAAGGAAGTTCACCACGGAGAACACGGAGGACACTGAGAAAAAGCGCTCAACTCCTGGTTCTTCTCCGTGGTCT
>JAEUIG010000754.1 GCA_016795125.1 Planctomycetaceae bacterium
CGTGGGAAAGGCGCTGACTGCGAGCGGCGACACGCGGAGGGTGGTCGCCGATCCGCAGGCCGCCTACTACGGCGCGGTGCTGGACAACCTCGGCCTCACGCCGAGGGGAGCGAACCCGCGTATCTGCCCGACACGCTTCACGGACTGGCTGAGTCATTCGGTCTCGAAAACGTAACCGCGAACTCACGTCAGCGGCGATCGACTCGAACGCGGAGATTGTTTCAACACCCCTCTGACAGGAGCACGAACATGGCGACTTGCGAGCAGTTGCAGGACGAAACCGTCAACATGAGCTTGGACGACACTTCACACTTCGATCGACCGGGACACGACGAGCTGGTTCCGTCGCGCTACGCGCTGAAGGTCGGCGAGATTGACGTGATGGTGGTCAGCGATGGAGTGCTCTCGCTGCCAGGTGCGATGCTGGGCCACAACGCCGACCCGGCCGTCCGCTCGGCCTGGCTGGAGGACATGTTCCTGCCGCCGGACGTGCTCGAGTGGGCGCTGAACGTGGTCGTGGTGCGCAGCGGCGGCCGGACCATCCTTATCGACGCCGGGATCGGGTCGGACCCGGGCTTGAATCTGCCGCGGGCGGGGCGAACGGTCCAGCGACTGCAGGCCGCGGGCGTCGATCTCGCATCGGTGACCGACCTCGTGCTGACCCACATGCATATGGACCACGTTGGCGGACTGCTCGTCGATGGGGTGAGGGAGCGGCTGCGTCCGGACCTGCGCATCCACCTGGCGGCCGCCGAGGCCAAGTTCTGGGAGTCACCCGATTTCTCTCACGTCTCCATGCCGCCGGGGTTCCCGGACGCGCTGCGGAGGACGGCCACGCGGTTCATGAACGAGTACGGCAGCCAGTTTCGGACATTCGAAGAGCAGTATGAGGTGGCGCCGGGGGTGCTCGTCCAACGCACCGGCGGCCACACACCCGGACACAGCGTGGTCCGACTGGCGTCCGGCGGCAACCACTTGATGTTCGCCGGCGACGCCGTGTTTGAGGTCGGGTTCGAGCACCCCGAGTGGCACAACGGCTTCGAGCACGATCCCGAAGAGGCAGCCCGCGTCCGGGTCCATCTTCTGCGGGAGCTCGCAGCGACTCGGGGGGCGCTGGTCGCGACTCACCTGTCGTTCCCGTCCGTCTGCCATGTGGCGGTCGCCGGCGATGCCTTTCGTCTGGTACGGGGCTCCTGGGAGTACTGACGGCCTGGCGCTGGGCCAGACCAGGGTCGTAATCCCAGTTCCCCACAGGCGCACGACTGTGCCACGTGCCAGCTCATTCAACAGAAATCGTGCCGAGGCTGCCTCCGCCAAAGTCCCGACACGTCGATACCAGGTCTCGATTCTGACGTCAGCAGTTCAGAGGAGCTGTGCAGAAGTGAAGCTGCATTTTTATGGAGCCGATTTCTCAACACATGGGCCAATGATCGTTCACGGTTCGATTGCAGGCGAAGCCACCGGTTCCTCCTCATTCACCGGAACCGCAGTTTGAACGATCGCGAGAACGGCTTGTCGGAACTGCGAAGAAAGTGCCGGCCACACTTGGATGACGCACAGCAGGTCAGTGTCGAAGGATGTCACTGGACGAAAGTCGGAGCCGCAAACGTGCACCGTATTTGCACCATTGCGGGTATCTGCAAATCCGATTCACTGATGGCGGCATCACTTCCGTCAATCTGGGATCGGGGTTCGATTCCCGCCGCTTCCACTTTCATGTTCGTAAAGTACTCTGATGTAACGGCTTGCAGATTCATGGGACGCGGGTTCGAAACCCGCGTCCTTATTTTTTGCTGCTTCGACTCAGAATGACGATGCGTTCAAACTATGTGATCGCTAACGGGATGCGTTTTTCATTCCGATGAGCGAGGAGCCGTCAAGACCCGGTCCTGATCTTCCTGCTGCGGTTCGGTTTGCCGACGATGCGCAAGGCGTTTGTCGACGGCGTCAGCCAGGTCCGCAGCGAGGCGGATCGCGCGGTCGAGAACCTTTCAGGGACCTCTTTCCTTCAGGCGCGAGATGCGCTTGGGACAGCGATGGCCGTCGAGGTCCATTTATTCCGGTCATAGGGATTGGGATGACTCCGCGTTCCGGTTAACGGGCTCTTTTCGATTATCCCGAATCGACCGGAGTTTCAGATCGGCACGGTTGTCCGCATTCTGCCGAACTAACCTGTGACAAAACCGTAAGCGAGGTTCTCTCCTCGGCAGCGTCGGGAATTGCCGTTGGAAGTCCTGGTAAGGCAGGGAGGCCTTGATGATTCTTGCGACGCTGCTGACAGCGATGATTATCACGGGCGATGCGGAACCCGTTTCCGGAGTTCAGCTCAATGCCGTCGAGTCTGTGTTCTCAGACTCTGAGCAACTCGCAGGGGCGGATCGTGTCCTGCCGGTTGCGAATGGCCTTGACGATCACCGCGACTGGTCCGCACTGGATACTCTCGAACTGTTCGCCGGTCTGGAGGGTTCCAAGCAGCCTCAGGACTTCGGCGTTAACGCCCATTTCGGAGCCAGAATTCATGCCAATTGTGGCGTTCCGATTTCCCGCGAACTTGGCCTCGGCCTGCAGATTGGTACATCGCTGAACGCCACCGACCATGCCGTCCGCGTGACGCAGGCCGTCGATGGTGCATCGTCGCGCAATCAGAACTTCTCGACGGTCGGAATCTTCCAACGGACCAGCAGCGGTTGGGTGTGGGCGATCGTCCATGACATGCTGTATCAGGACGACTACGACCGCGTGTTTTTGAGCCAGTGGCGTGCACGGGCCGGATTTCAGATCGGGGACTTCGATCAACTGGGTGTCTACGGGATGGCGCCGCAGCAGGATGACACCGCCCAATGGGGACCGACGAACGTCCGCCTGCGCCCACTGACGCAGGGCAGCGTTTACTGGCGTCACACGTTCGAATATGGCGCTCAGGTCACAGGTTGGATCGGTGCTGCGGAGAGCCACGGACAGGCCAATATCGCACTCGGAAACGACAATCCCACCGGACCTCGCGTGGTCTTCGGCTCCGACGTGCATCTGCCGCTGAGCGATCACCTCGCGATTTTCGGCGAGGCGAACTTTGTCACGCCGGCTGCGACAGGGACTGTCGACGCTTACCTGGGATTCGCCTACTACCCGGGCGGCAATGCACGGCTCTGGCGGAATCGGGCCTTCTCGCCCGTGCTGCCGGTGGCGAACAACACGTCATTTACGACGGATCTCCGCTAAGACGCGGACGTTGCGCCACCCCCGCGCGCCGCGGACTGGCAGAATGCGAATCTCTCGCATGACCGTTGCAATCAATGGCAGCTGCGAGCGCGTTGCCAGATTCCATCGACCCCGTCGTGAAAGGAATTACCGCTACCACACGCCGACCTAAAGTCGAATTGCCGGAGTTCCATCCCCGGCGGGGGGACGTTGCGTCCATAAGCATGAGGTCTCGCGTGTCGGAATTCGTGAGCGATCGCACAGCGATCCTTGATGAGCACGTCCTGCACACCGTCGCCGCGGGATTCGCTCAGTCAGCGAGCACCACCGGTGAACTCGAGCGCTTCCGGCCACCAAGCTCGTCGCCCGTGCCAGTTAATCGCGGCCGGTTGACAAAGCTCGGTACCTACCAGATTGGTCGTCCGCTCGGGGCGGGCGGCATGGGCGCTGTCTACGAGGCGGTCGATCTGCGCGACAACCGCCGCGTTGCCGTGAAGGTGCTCGGCCGCGAAGCGTTCCCGGACGAGCATGCGATCAGCCGCTTCCAGAAAGAGGCCCGACTGCTGGCCGAAGTCCGGCATCCGCACGTCACCAACCTTGTGGACGTGGGGGCCGAGCAGGGCACCTGTTACCTGGTCATGGAACTGGTCGACGGTATCGATCTCAAAGGCGTCCTGGGCAAGGCCCGACAACTGCCCGAACGCGTCGCACTGCAGATCGCTGCACAGGTCGCAGAAGCATTGTGCGGTGCGCACGCACGCGGCATCGTGCATCGCGATATCAAGCCCGGCAATATTCTGCTGGCATGGCCGCCCAACGAACGCGGGACTGACGGCCAGGCCATGGCCGATCTGCTGACAAGCGGCACCGAGCCGTTCGTCAAGTTGACCGACTTCGGATTGGCGCGCCACATCCAGCAATCGGTGTCGCTCGAATTGACCCGCACCGGGATGCTGCTGGGGACGCCCTACTACGCAGCACCTGAACAGTGTTCGGGAGTCGGTGAAGTCCGCCAGGGGTGTGACGTGTACGCGCTCGGTGCGACACTCTTTGAAATGCTCTGCGGACGCCCTCCATTTGTCGCGGCCGATCCGGTCAAACTGCTGTCGTTGCATTGCTTTGAGGAGCCACCCGATCCGCGCAAGCTCAATCCGGCAGTCAGCGATGCCGCAGCGCAACTGACCCTGAAAGCACTCGCCAAACATGCCGATCAACGGCAGGCCGATGCGGCCCAATTGCTGGCCGAAATCGACCGACTCCTGCGCGGCGAAACGCAGAACGTTCAGGTTCATCCAAAGCTGCCCGATGCTCACGATCGCGTCACGGAAGTCTGCTGGGATTGGGAGCTGGAATCTTCGGCCGAAACATTGTGGCCACTGGCGTCGAACACCGAGCGGATCAACTGCGCTGTCGGCGTGCCAGCCGTTGAGTATCGCACTGAGCGCGATGAGCACGGCGCCCTCCGCAAGGTCGGGACATTCAAGCTCGGCTGGTCCACGCTCACCTGGGAAGAACACCCGTTCGAGTGGGTTGAAGGACGGCGCCTGGGCGTCCTGCGCGAGTTCCACAACGGACCCTTCCAATGGTTCGTGAGCATCGTGGACTTGTCTCCCCGGCCGGGGGGAGGCACGCACCTGCGACACACAGTACGGATCGCGACGCGCGGCCTGGTCGGACGGTTGCTCGCGCATGTCGAACTGAATGTGAAGGGACGCAAAGCTCTCGATCGCGTCTATCGCCGGATGGACGACGTGGCCGCTGGCCGCATCCGGGCATCCGCTCTCCCCGATCCGTTCCAGCCGCCGGCAACACTCGGCAAGCCAACCTTGCGACGCTTCGACGCACGCCGTGATCAACTTGAGCAAACAGACCTGGACCAGCAATGCATCGAAAAGCTGCTGGCCTATCTGCAGAGCGGTCCGTCACAGGAACTGGCACGCATTCGCCCGCGCGCACTGGCGAGTCGCCTGCACGTTTCGCCGGAACGGCTGACCGACGTCTGCCTGCAGGCGTGCCGGGCCGGTCTGATGGAACTGCACTGGGACATCCTGTGTCCGACCTGCCGCGTGCCCTCCATTGTTCTCGATACGCTGCGGAATCTCGAACGGCATTCCTACTGTGAAGCGTGCGATCTCGACTTCGAGATCGATTTTCAGAATGCCGTCGAACTGATTTTCCGCGTCCACCCGGAATTGCGGCCGGCTGATCTCAAGACGTACTGCATCGGCGGACCGGAGCATGCTCCTCACGTCGTCGCACAGGTGCGGCTGGCTCCCGGTGAAACATTCGAGCTGGACGTCCAGTTGGAGCCGGGAGCCTACGTTCTTCGCGGACCTCAATTGCCCTATACGATTCGGCTCGATATCCAGGGAGGGCAGGACATCGGCCGGTTGAAGTTGCCCCTGAGCCGCGCCGCTCCGACTGTGTCCACACTCGAACTGCACGCGCGCCGCCAGTTGCTGCTGCTGGAGAACAAGTTGGCTCAGGACCAGGTCGTGCGACTTGAGCGGACGATTCCCCGTAGCGACGTAGTCACCGCCGCCCAGGCGGTGCAATTGCCGCTGTTTCGGACGTTGTTCCCGGAGGAAGCAGCGACGCGTAAGGGCTTATCCACTTTCGCCGCGCGGACTTTCCTGGCTCTGCGCGTCGTCAACCGGCAGGCACTTGAGCAGGAAGTCGGCGCCGCTCAAGCCCGCAATGCTGTTGAAAACCGGCTGAGCGAGGTGCGCGGCGGCATTACGGCACTGGGTGGAACCGTGGTCCGGCACGACGTTGACGAATTGCTGGCCACGTTCTCCGAGTCACTGACGGCAGTGCGAACTGCGATGCAACTACTCGCCGCACAACTTGCGGCGGCTGGGGCTGCGGATGCGCCCGCTGTCGAACTGCGGGCGGCGCTCCACCAGGGAACGTCGCTGGCCCGCACCATGGACGGCCGAATCGATCTTGCAAGTCAAACCGTCGCGACTGCCTCCGCCCTGCTGGACGGACCGACGACTGCACCCCTGGTCCTGTCCGAGGGGATGGTTGAGTTTCCCGAAGTCATCGAGTTCCTCGCGTCCAACGGTTGCGCGGCTCTGGTCGACGCGGCCCATGCGGATCGATCA
>JAEUIG010000017.1 GCA_016795125.1 Planctomycetaceae bacterium
CAGCATCGATCACACGCTGCTCGAACAGTCCGCCAAGGCACTCTTCAACAGCCAGCGCAGCGACGCCAGCTACGGCAGCGCCGCCGCGCATGCCACCGCATTTTCCGATTACCTGAAAGGGGACATCTCCTATCAGGACTATATCAACGCGATGAACGCCCAGGCGCAGTCGGGGAGCGGACTCATCAGCGGCGGCCGCACGGAGTACGTCGAAAACTCGACGCAGTTCTACGTCGAGTACATCACCCGGCTCGCAGAGCTCGATGTCGGGTTTGCGAACGATCTCGCGTACAACGAGTTCGATTACGCCGTCGACGTCCAGAACGCAGCCGACGAACATTCCTCCGCCCTCCGGGGGTTCGCGGCCACGCTGCGCACGGCCGAAGCCGATGCGGAGCGCGACCATGCCATCGCCGTCGCCCAGGGAACGCGGGAGTGGGTGGCCGGCACGCAGGCGGACGTCGTCACCACGGTGGCGGGACAGATCGCGCCCAAGGTGGCCTTCGCCGCGCAGTTGGCCGACGCCGAAGCCGACTATCACGTCGGTGTCGCCCAGCAGCAGATCACCCAGCTGCTGGCCAACGGCGGGCCGACGTCCGCCTTCGAAGCGCTGCGCGGGCAGGTCTTCATCCAGTTCATCGAAAACGCGCGTCCTGGCTATGCCGCGTACCTGACGACTCTGGCACGGGCCGACGCCGACTTCGACCACGCCCAGGCCGTGCTGCAGCGGAACTACCAGAATGTCCTCCAGAACGCCGAAGTCACGGCCGTCGGCATTCACGCCAATGCACGACGCGCGTACGTGCTGGCGGAAGGCGCCGCGGCGGATGCGCTCGAAACCACCCGCGACAACGAACTGAGCGACCTGGCCGTCGACATCGCCGACATCGACGCCAGCGCCATTGAAGACAGCGCCGTCGTCCGCGGCGACCATGCCGTCGCCATCGCGGAAGCCCACCGCGACCATGCCATCGCCATCAACCCGTTCAACAAGGCCTCGAACTACTCGCAGAATGCCGCGGCACGAACTCAACTGACGGAGGACTTCAAAGAGCGGATCGTCGACATCAACGTCGATTTCGCAGGGCGACTCGGCGACGTCGCCGTGCAGTGGGTGACCGACGCCAGCGATGCCGCCATGGACTACCTGGCCGCGTACCGCGTGGCCCTGAATACGCACGCCAACAGTACGACTGATGCATACCTCGCGTACGCCACGGCGACGGCCAATGCGGACCGCAGCCTGGCTCTCGCCAGGGCCAGCGTCCAGGCGGGCTGGTGGATCGATTCCGCCATCGCAGGCCGCACGCGCGATTCCGCCCAGGCCGGCGCCACCGTCAACTTCTTCCTCGCGCAACAGCAGCAGAACGCCGTCAATACCGTCGCCTTCGTCACCGAACTGGCCGGCGCCGTCGGCATCGTCAGCCTGCAACTTCGGGCCGACACCGGAGCTTCCGCCACCGACGGCATCACCACCGAGCCGACCGTCGTCGGCCAGGTCGATAACGGCGGACGTCCCAACTTCATGCTCGTCGAGTTCGATCACGACGCCGACGGCGACGTCGACGGCAGCACGTACACGGAGGCCGATGGCGACTTCGCCTACACCCCGCAGGGCGTCGCCAACGGTTCGGTCACGCTCAAGGCCCGCACCAGCGTCGACGGCGCCGTCTCCGGCTGGACGACCCTCAACTACACGCTGACGGCCGATCCGCTCGTCGTCAATCGCGTTTCCACACTGGCGGTCTCCGGACTGAACAGCGGCGTGGCCCCCGCTCCCGCACTGACCGGCACAATTACCGCGACGTCCGGCAGCCTCGACGGCGTCACCGTCGAGTTCGATCACGACGGCAACGGCACCGTCGATGGCACCGCCACCACCACCACCGGCGGCGCCTTCAGCTACACCGCCGCTGGACTTTCGGAGGGCCACGTCACCCTCGCTGCCCGCACTGTTGGCGGGGCGTGGACGCACATCGCCTTCCTCCTGTCCAGTTCCGCCGTGGCCCCGCAGGCCGTACGCGGCTGGACCACGTACCTCGTCTCCGCCGCGGAATCCAAGTACGCCTGGGCCGTCGGCATCGCCGCCGCCTGGCTCGCCAATGCCGACGCCGTCTCCGGCACCCGCGTCTCGTACGCAAGCGCCGTCGCGACCGATCACTGGACCATGGCGAACATCTCCGCCGACGCCGCCTTCGCTTACGCCCAGCAGGTCGCCTCCGCCACCGCCTCGCGCGCACAGGCCGCCGCCAGCGCCGACGTCGCCTACCTCGCCGGCGTCGCTCCGCTCGAGCAGACCTACCGCCTCGATTCGGCCAACGTGGAGCGCGAGTACCAGGTCGATCTCGCCGAGGCCAAGCGCGACTCCGCCACCGAGTACCAGAAGACCCAGGAAGCCTTCGACGAGCGGGCCGACAAGCTCCTCGACGCCCGCCGGACCTACGCCTCCGGCGAGCAGGCGCTGGCCGCGACGCGCGCGAGTCAACTCGGCGCCGCGTCGCTGACTTCCGCCACGCAGGTTGCGGGGGCTTCGACCGCGCGCGTCGGCGCTGTCAGCAGTGCGGCGCAGGCGTTTGCCGTCGCCCAGGCGCAGCACGAGCGCGACCGCAGCGTGAATGTCGCCGCGCTCGACAGCGCGTTCGCGCAGCTCACCGCCGCCGCGATGGTCGATCAGGCAGAGTCGCTGGCGTCCGCGTCGCCGTCTCCCTGGGCCGATCAGCAGGTCGCGCTGGCGCAGGCCGAACAGACCCGCGGGTCAACCGTCGGACAGGCGGCGCAGGACCGCGCCGGCGACTCGGCCGCTGCCGACTTCACCCGCGCCCAGACCGACGCCTCCGCCGCCGGCGCCTACGCGCAGGGGCTCGCCGGCGCCGAATCCGGCCAGTACCTCGCCACGCTCTCCGCCGAATCGGCCTATGGTGCGGCCCTGCTGAGCATCCGGGGCGTGCTGACCTACGGCGGAGCATACGCCGCGCCGCTGGTCTTCCCGATCGACGCCCCCGAACTGATGGGGACCGGCCGGGCGGCAGCGCACCTCAACGACGATGCGCACCTGCTGACCATCTGGACCGACACCTACAGCAGCTACGACCACACGCCGTACGGCTGGCACGGGTTCGCCAATGCCTTCGGCAACGTCTGGGGCTACGACCTCTACGGATACGGCTACGGCGGGTACGGGTATGGCTACGACTACTACGGGTACGGCGGGTACTACGGCTACGGTGGCTATTACGGCTACGGGTATGGGTACGGCTACTACGGTTACGGGTACGGTTACCCGTACTTCGGCGGCTGGTACGGCGGCTACTACGGCTATGGCTACGGCGACTACGGGCTGTACGGCTCGTACGGATACGGAAACTGGTACGACGTGGCGGGCGACAGCTACGGGTACTACCCCGGCTACCACACGCTGGGCGGCTACTGGGGCTTCGGCTTCGGCACAGAAGTCGCCGTCCGCAGCACCTTCGAACTCCGCGACTTCAACCCGCTGGTGATGCACCAGAACGTCCTGCCGGCCACCGGCGACAAGTACGCGCCACTGGATGGCAAGCCGGTGGATTCGTTCCTGGCAGGCATGAGGTTGCCTGAGAACACGAACGCACCGGTTGTCGAGTCCGGCGACGTCATCCAGAGCATGGTGCAGCAATCATCAACAGCAGTCACGGAGCAGGTGCAGTCGGACGGGGCGGCGGATAACGGCAGTGATGACAATCAGGCCGCGCTGCAGCAGTTGCAGGCGGAGAACGCCCGCCTGCAGACCTTTATCGAGACCCTGGACACGGTCGAGAAGTATCTCGTTGTGACCAAAGAGTTCTCGGTAGGGTTCCTGGAGGGCTTTATCGTGGATGGTCTCGGCGGCACGCTTGAAGGGGGGTACACCCTGCTGAAAGCAGGCGTCGAAATCGCTCAGTGGACAAATCCGCTGACGATGCCGTTCATGGTCGCGACGGACTACTTCACCAACTGGTGGAATGAGACGCCGGAGAACTATCTCCATGAGCGGATTCCCCGGGCGTACACCATCATCCTCGACCGCAGTCGCACAGTCTCGCCTTACATTATGGCCGTTGCCGACGACTTGCTGGAGATCTACACCAGCGATGGCATCATCGGGATGCTGACCGGCCGCGACCTGTCCACCGTCACCATCGAGGACGAGACTAGGTTTGTCTTTGAGGCTGCACAAAAGGAACTCAACCAAATCGCGGGACACGTACTGGACTACCTCGCGAATATGACCGATGAGCAGGCCGCGCGGCTGGCCGGCCGCGCGATCGGAATGGTGCTGTACGAGGTGGCGGAAGCTTCTCTGACCGCCGGCATCGCCAAGGTGGCGAAGGCATCGAAGATCGTCGGCGCCGTTTACAAGCTACAAAAGATCCCCGGCCTGAGTTGGATCGACGAGTCGGGCGACATCGCCAAGGCGCTCGACCGGCTGGCGGTCAAGCTGTCGTTCCTGC
>JAEUIG010000020.1 GCA_016795125.1 Planctomycetaceae bacterium
CGCATAGGCGTCCGGGCTGACATCGCCTTCCAGCGGCAGCGCCACCTGGCAGACGGCGAAGTGCCCGAGGTAGCGGGCCATCACTGCGACTTCGCCGACGACTGTCCCGGCGGTGACAAGTCCGCGTTCATCGACGGCGGCCGTCACGCTCTCGTTCGACTGATACGTCGCCAGCGCCGTCACGTCGCGCGTGCTGCCGTCGCTGTAGTGGGCCGTGACAATCAGCTGCTGCTGTTCGGCGGGGAG
This sequence comes from Planctomycetaceae bacterium, assembly GCA_016795125.1. Taxonomy (GTDB): domain Bacteria; phylum Planctomycetota; class Planctomycetia; order Planctomycetales; family Planctomycetaceae; genus JAEUIG01. Next base: position 247 of record JAEUIG010000020.1, read on the forward strand.
CATGCTGCGGCGCGTCGGCGCCACGGTGACTTGCTCGAGCAGAGGCATGTCCGGCAGGCTGCGGGTCGCGCCTTCGTTGATCCAGCGCAGCAGGAGCCGGTACTCGTCGCCGCCCAGCGGGAGTCGCAGTCCGCCGCCGTGCGGCGCGACCCCGGAGGGCTTTTGCAGAATGAGGCTGGACTCGGGCGCTGCGCGAACAATGCGGCGTCCGCGGGCTTCCTTCACGATCGCGTTGTGATCGAAGTCGGAGTCGAACCCCAGCAGTGAGAGTTGAAAGCCGTTCTGACCGCGCTGTTTGCCGTGACACGCGCCGGCGTTGCAGCCGAAGCGCGTGAGAATCGGCTGGATGTCGCGGTCAAAGTCCACCGGCTGCACGGCCAGAGAACCGACTTCCACGGCGACGCGCGTGGCGGCGTCGCCGACGGTGACCAGCACGGTTCCGGTTCCGGTCGCCAAAGGCCGGACGATGCCCGTCGCGTCAACGCCGACGATCTCCGGAGATTCGGAGACAAACGTCGCTGCGCGGGTGAGGTCCGGGGACAGGTCGTCGCCGCTGCCGGAACTGACGATCAGCTGTTGCCGCGGGGAGCCGGCGTCGAGCTGCACCGCTTCCGGCTGCACACGCAGTGCGGCGGGGTCATCCGCAGAGGCGGACGCCGTCCAGAGACAGACCGTGCACAGGAGCCATCGCCCATGACGTCGTAAACGCATCGCTCTCCCGGTGGCTGGAGCCGTGTCAGGAAACGCGGATCGTTCCGCAACCTGCATCGTCGGCAACCGGGAGAGGTTGGTCAACCGTCCGTTGCGTTGGAGTTCAGGCTTTAGCCTGCCGACTCGACGTGACGCTCGACGAAGCAGCCTGAAGGCTGAACTCCAACGGCCGATCTCCAGCTTCTGACTACCGGCCGGCTTCGGCCATCTGGCGGGACAGGGCGCGGTTGCCCGAGCGCGGCGGCGTGCTGCGCGGCGGCTGGAACGTCACCGGCTGCGTTTCCGATTCGACGGTCGGCGCCTGGGCCGTCGCTCCCCGGCGCGGTGCCCGACTGGCAAACGGCCGCTGGCGGGCCGGACGATTGGCCGCCAGGCCTTCCGGGCGGATTTCGCCGTTCAGGTAGGCCAGGAATTTCGGGCTGGCGCGATTGATGATGACCACCCGGCTCTCCGCATTCGGATTGCTCCGCGAACGGATGATGACGACGACTTCCGCGTCGCCGGCGGAGACGTCGGCCATCACGCCGGCCAGGTCGGTCGGGACGCCTTCCGATGTCGTCGCGGCGACTGACACGGGAGTGGTCGCCACGGGCGCCGCCGCCGGTTCGAGAGCCGTCTCGTCGGCGAACTGTTCTGGAAACTCGGCCGGAATGTCGCTGTCGGTCGCGGCATCGGCGAGGACCGCCTCGGCCGGCGGCGATTCGGGACGATAGAGACTCGAAAGATTGTTGCGGTCCATCAACTGGTGCACCGCGAAGACGTGGGCGTACACGCCGAGCGAGGCATCCTCGACGGCCGCGATACACACGCCGATGAGCTGCCCATCGGCGTTAAACAGGCCGCCGCCCGAGCGTCCCTGGACCGGCGTCCCCGTGCATTCAATGTTGTCCGGGCCGTCGTACTTGTTGACCTCGGTGATGTAGAGCTGCTCGCGCGTCGGATCATTGCCGCCGCTGCAGCCGACGCAGGCGACGCTCTGTGCCCGCTCCAGCTTCAATTCCGCAGGCGCCACCGGCGTACTCGACACCACGCTGTGCGTCGGAATGCTGACGAGTCCGACATCGGACGGCAGATCGAAGTCAATGATCGTGGCCACGTAGGTCTGCGAGCGGCCATTCTCGAACAGGTCGACTTCGACCTTCGTGGAGTCGTCGCGGTCCCGGAAGATGTGTCCGCAGGTGACGATCAGCGTCCGTCCCGGCTGGCTGGCGACAACCGTGCCGGAGCCGAGACTGATCTGGCCCTTGATCGAGGCGCGAATCCGCACGCTGGAGTGCATGGGATCGTTTGTCGGCGGAGCGGCCTGTCCTGCGGGACCAAGTGCCGTATCGTTGCCGCGAAATTCCTGTTCCTGCTGGTCGCGACCGCCGATTCCGAGCATGCCCAGGATCGGATTCTGCTTTCTCTCTGCGGGAGGCGTGACCGTTCCCAGCGGTTGCGTGACGCCCCGGCGCGACTGGGGATTATTGATCGCCAGGACTTCCGGCTGGGCGGCCGACGGCGCCGGGATGCGGGCGCACATGCGGCGGAGATCGGCCTCGCTCATGGGGCCGACGACGCGGTGCGCCTCGGACCCGTTGATCACCAGCACGAATGTCGGAATCTTGGTGATGTTGAACTGCTCGGCGAGATCGCTATGCTGTTCGATGTCTACCGTGCGGATGGGGAGCCCTTCGCGCTCCAGCCGGGCGACGACCGGGGCCATGGAACGGCACGGGCCGCAATACGTCGCGCTGAAATCAATGACTTCGCCCGCCGGTTCGCCGCCCACACTCGCCAGCAGAACCGCAAACACATGCGCAAGGGACATAGAGACGCTCCGGCTGAGGTCGCAGAAGGGAAGTCAAACAGCCGATCGGCCGTTCAACTGCGGGGAAGGGCGCCGCGAAACGACGTGGGCCCTGTCCCAGGAGCCGGGAGACAATGTCGCCACATAGCAGGCCTCCATGCCAATGTTCGATCAGGTTCGGATCATCCGCCGCGCATCATCGCGGTGCCGAAGACAGGCTTCGGTGGCGGACGCCGCACGATTCCGCTTGTAGGATTTACAAGACAGGTCGGACGGTTCTACAAGTCATGTCGCCGAGGGAAAAACGTCGGAGAATCCCGGAACACTTGGGGTGACGTGAGTTGCGTCGATTCAGACCGTTTCGACGACAAGTGGGATGTGGTTCCGGGCATGACAATGCAGGAAAGTGCACGTCGCGTGCCGATCGGCAGGAATTGCCGCTGGGAGGCGTTGAGGGTTTAAAGTTGAGCGTTTAGCGGGGAGCCCAAGGCGACCCCTCCGGCGGCGGCGACACACGTGCGAATCCAAAATCCAAAACCCAAAATCCAGAATCGCCCGCTGACCGTACTCGCGGTCACGCTGGTCGCCGTTGCGCTCACCTATGTTTTCTGGCGTCCGCTGTGGCACGGCGGCGGCCTCGTCGGCGGTGATACGTACTCCTATTACTTCCCGCAGAAGACGTTTTTCGCTGATGAACTGCACGCAGGCCGGCTGCCGCTGTGGAACTCCCTCGTCGGACACGGATATCCGACCGTCGGCGAAAGCCAGACCGGCGTGCTGTACCCGCCGCACCTGCTGCTGTTCTCGCTGCTGCCCGCGAACACCGCCTACAACGCAACGCAGATTCTCCATTACGTGCTGGCGTTCGTCGCGACGTGGCTGTTCGCACGACGACTGGGACTGGCGGGGTGGGGAGCACTGCTGTGCGCGATCGTGTACGTCTACGGCTGGTTCGCGCCACGGATCTGCCTGGAATGGGCGATCATCGGCGCGCCGTACCTGCCGCTGTTAGGGTGGAGCGCTGAGTCCTACCTGCAGACGCGCCGCGCACGGTACCTCGCCGTCATCGCGGTCGCGCTCGGCGTGCATCTGCTGGCCGGGCATTTCAACCTGGCATTCATTGAAGTGCTGGCGGTGACGGCCTACTCGGGATTGCGCATCCTCGTCGCGCGGCGACGGGCTGATGGAGTGGGTGCCACTGGCTCCGCCAGTGCGAAACGGGTGATGGTCGACTCCCGGTCGGTTGAGTCCATGGACAATTCGGAAGGGCCCGGACCCGAGCGGCTCGGCGGGAGCCTCGCCCTCCCGATGGTGGCGATCGTCATCTCAATGATCGCCGGGTTCGGCCTGGCGGCTGTGCAGCTTGCGCCGACGTGGGAACTGAAGACCCGATCGCAGCGGGCCGATGTCGGGCGAACGCATGACCCCGGCTACGGGCACATTCCGCCGTGGTACCTGGTGCAGGTTGTGACGCCGTGGATGTGGTACGCACCGGACGTCAACGCGGATGAAGCCCTCTCCTCGATCACCACGCTGTCGTACCCGGCGTCAACCAACAAGGTCGAAGCGCACCTGTACTTCGGTCTCATCCCGCTGCTGCTCGCGATCGGCGGCCTCTGGAAACGCTGGCGGACCGGCGATCCGGTTCCTGCGCCGCTCAAGGTCTGGCTGTGGATCGGACTGTTCGGCGTTGTCTACGCCACGGGCTGGCTGCTGCCGGTCTCGCGGCATCTGCCGGGATTCAGCTTCTTCATCGGACCGGGCCGGTATGGAATCCTCACGACGCTGGCGGTCGGGTTGCTGGCAGGAGACGCGCTGGATCGCTGGCTGGCGAAACCGCAAGCGGGGTTGGCGCGCGTACTTGTGGTTGTGGCCGTGCTGGGGCTGACGGTCGCTGATTTCTGGAACGTGCGATGCCGCTGGAACCGCCGCGTCGACGGTGCTCCGAACTGGTATGCCGACCTGGTTCCCGATCCGCCGATCAATCATCGCAACGAGAGCGAAGTCCGCGCGCTGCTGGCGCAGTACCCGCAGCCGGTCCGCATGTGGGGGACGTACCAGAACATGCCGACCATCACCGGCTTCGCGATGACTCCGACGTACCTCGGTCTCAGCCCGGCGGAGTACGCCGATCCGCTACTCACGATCCCCAGGCCGGCGGGCGCGTCGCCAACGCCGGACGAAATCGATGCACAGGTCGCATGGCTGCGACGCGCCGGAGTGACGCACCTGCTCAGTGAGCAGCGACTGGATCCGTCCGCATGGCCGATTGCGCCACTGTGGACCGGCTACGACGCGCTGTTGCATCGTGCCTGGGGACGTCAGGAGCCGTTGTATCTCTACACTCTCGAAAGCAGTCGCGGTCGCGCGAGTCTCGAACCGGCGGAGGCGGGGACGGCATCGGTCACGTCCTATACGCCGGAGGGGATTGTGATCGACGTCGACGCCGGCACCGACGCCACGCTGGTCCTCACGGACCTCGCCTACCCCGGATGGCAGGTGACGGTCGACGGTCAACCGGCGGAGTGGACCACGATCGACGGAATGTACCGCAGCGTGCCGGTGCCGGCGGGGCAGCATGTGGTCGAATGGACGTACGCGCCGCGGAGTATTCGCATCGGGGCGCTTGTCAGCGCGCTCTCGGCCGTATTGCTGTGCGGAGGATTGTGGTTCGTCCGACGGCGCGAAGCGCCACAGTAGTCGGCTCGCTCCGCGAGCCGATCCCGTCGACGTTGACTCGAACAATCGACGAACGACGCTGGTTCACTCCGCCCGCGGAGCGAGCGGACTACTCACCCCGTATGCACGACGACGAGCTTCTCCTCCGTCATTTCACGGATCGCATACTTCGGGCCTTCCTTGCCCATCCCGCTGTGCTTGAGACCGCCGTACGGCATGAGGTCGGCGCGCCACTGGCTGGACCAGTTGATGTGAATGTTGCCGCTGTCGAGTTCACGGGCGAAGCGCATGGCACGATCGATGTCCTGCGTAAAGACACCGGCCGACAGTCCGAAGCGTGAATCGTTCGCGAGCGCCAGTGCTTCGTCGACGCTGCTGAACCTTGTGATGGCGACGACCGGGCCGAACAGTTCTTCGCAGGAAACCCGCGAGCGCGGATCGACGCGGTCGAGAATCGTGGGCTGATGCAGCGCCCCGTCGCGTCGGCCGCCGGTGACAATCTGCGCGCCGGCCGCGACGGCTTCGTCGATCCACTCCGAGACGCGGGCTGCATCGCGCTCGCGGACCATCGGCCCCATCTGAGTCGATTCTTCCAGGGGATCGCCGATGACGATCCGCGCGACCCGCGACTTCAGCGCGTCCAGGATGTTCCCGGCGATCCGCCCGCTGGTGATGATGCGCTGAGCAGAGATGCACGTCTGGCCGGCGTTGGAGTAACCGGCCGCCGCGATCGCCGTCGCGGCCTTGTCGAGGTCCGCATCGTCCATGACGATCACCGGACTGTTGGAACCCAGTTCCATCGTGACGCGCTTCATGCCGGCCAGCCGGCAGATCGCGTCGCCGGTCTCGTAGCTGCCGGTGAAGCTGATCTTCCGCACGCGGTCGTCGGTGCAGATCGCGTCGCCGAGCGCACCGCCGGGACCGGTGACGCAGGCGATTGCTTCCGGCGGCAGGCCGGACTCCAACAGCATCTCCGTCAGCTTGAGCGCCGACAGCGGGGTGTCGGTGGCCGGCTTGAGGAGGACGGCGTTTCCAGCGGCGAGCGCCGGGCCGACTTTGTGCGCGACGAGGTTCAGCGGAAAATTGAACGGCGTGATGGCCGCCACAATTCCGCATGGCACGCGGAGCGTGAAACCCAGCTTGCCGACGCCATGTTCAACGCCGTCCAGCGGGATCATGTCGCCGGCGATCCGCACCGCCTCCTCCGCCGACGTGGAAATGACATCCGCGGCGCGTTTGACTTCGAGTCGCCCTTCCGCCAGCGCCTTGCCTTCCTCGCTGCTGATCGTGCGGGCCAGTTCCTCGCTGCGGGCACGCATGAGCGCCGCTGTTCTGTGCAGGATTTCGGCGCGGCGAAACGCGGGCAGCTTCTTCATCACGATCGCGCCGGACTGCAGACCCGCGAGCGCTGTGTCGACATCGTCCACGTCGGCCTGCGGGACCGTATCAATCACCCGGCCGTCAAACGGGCTGACGACATCGATGGTCTTCGGCCTGTCGCGCCATTCTCCCGCGATGAACATCCGCATGGTGAAAACCTCGGATCATTGATCGATTGAACGAATGCATCGAATGTATGCGGATCAATCCGCGAGGGGTAGCGGCGTTACGGCGGCTCGTTCACAATCAAGTTGCTCATCCCTCCATGCTGACCCGTTTCGCGCCATGATCGTTCGACCCGCTGACGGCGATTACATCCTGATTTCGCAGGTGGATCATGCGCGGATCGCCGTCGAGATCGCGCGGAGCTGGCGGCTGCCGTCGAGACTCGATGATCTGCGCAAGGAGTTTCTGTTCGCCGTCGAACATCACGACGACGGCTGGCGGGACTGGGAGCGCGCTCCAACGATCGTTGACGGCGCGCCACGGAATTTCATGGACATGCCGATGCCGGTTGCGACCGGGATCTGGTCGGAGAGTGTGGACGTGGCGGCGGCGAACTCCCCCTGGGGCGGATTGTGGGTCAGCCGGCACTTCTGCCATCTCGCCGAGCTGGCGATCGCCCATCGAACCGATCCGGCCGATCGAGCGTCCGCCGAGCGGTTTCTGGCCGAACACGTTGTGGCTCAGCAGAGATGGCGTGCGTCGCTCTGCGTCGAGACGGATTTCCCGGCCGAACTGACGGGCCTGCACGGTGTTCAGTTCTTCGACCGGCTCAGCCTGTGGCTGTGCTGCGAGGAGCGAACGGCTCCACAGGATTTCATCGATCCGGCCGGCAACAGGAGCACATGGTCGCCGGAGAAGGCGTCGCAGATTCGGATTACCGGCAACGGATTCCTGGGCAGCGACTTGGAGCTCAACGTGCCGACGATTTCCATACCGCGGCAGAACTACGCGAGCGACGCTGAATTGCGTGCGGCGGTCAGTCGAGGTGATCGAGGATTGCTCACGTGGACTGTGATCTCGACGCCAGGCATCAGCCCGGAGGGCTGACATCCATCAGCCGGCGGCTGAGCGCAGCGACACCGCCGGGACATGTTTGATCCCAGCGACGCATCCCGGAGGGATGCCATCCCACACGGAGTTCGCTGTCATCCCTTCGGGATGAGCCCCAGGGAGAGCGCCGTCTTCCGGTGGCATCGCTTCGCTCAGCCACCGGCTAAGGGATGCGACCCCTGACGGGGTCAACAATGCAGCTCAGGCTCCCGCCTGACCTACCTCTGCTGCGACGTGCCGACGTCCAGCAGCGGGGAGTGCAGTTGCTTGAGGAGCCGCGGGCCGGATGCCAGCCAGACGAGTGCGGCACATCCGAGGAGAATCGCGGCCATCAGCCAGGGTTTTCTGAGCATGCGCGGCTTGTAGCAGGGGAGGTCGCGATTCGTCCAGAAGATTTAAACGGCCCAGGTCCCGGAACGTGTGATTTCGGCGATGTATGCCGGTGAGGACAAGTCGAGTCCTGGAAGCGAAATCAGCGTCGAGTCAGCTTCGCATTGGGGAACTTCATGGATGCACGCACAGTTCTGCGTGCCCCGGAGGGGCACGAGTCTGTAGCCACGGGTGGAGCGATGCGTGACGCCGTCACGCGTCGCGGAACCCGTGGTAAACGAGAGCGTTCATCCTGGTCGCCCCGGCAGGGGCGATGGAGGCAGGAGTCATCCTCGGACTGTCGAACCGTTAGGATCGAGAGCGAACGAGACCTGCCGCCGCCCCTGCCGGGGCGGTGCGCCAACGGGGGAACAGATTCCACGGGTTCCGCTCCGCTCGCCTCACGGCGAGCT
>JAEUIG010000077.1 GCA_016795125.1 Planctomycetaceae bacterium
TGGCCAGTGCCTCCGCGCGGACACCGTCCGGATACGGTGCTGAGGCGCGCGATCCTGCCGCACCACAGGCGCCGCAGGCGTCACATCTTCGGCCACGCGCACAACGGGTCGTGCTGCTGTTTCAGCATGGGGGCCCCAGTCACCTCGACCTCTTCGATCCGAAGCCGGAACTCGAGAAGTATGCGGGACAGCCTTTTCCCGGCGGCGGCGTGGAAGCATTCTTCAACAAGGAGGACAGCGGCAAGTGTCTCCCCAGCCCGTTCCGGTTCGGCCGGCACGGTGAATCAGGAATGGCGTTCAGCGAGCTGCTGCCGAACCTGGCGACCTGCGCCGACGATCTCTGCCAGGTCCGCTCGCTGCACACGGAGTTCAGCGATCATGAAGGGGCGATCCGGCTGTTCCAGACCGGCAAGGGCCGCGTGGGGCGACCGTCCCTCGGCTCGTGGATCAACTACGCGCTGGGGACCGAAAACCAGCGGCTGCCCGGACATGTCGCACTGGCGGACCCCACCGGCTACCAGCTCGACGGCATCAAGAACTGGACCTCGGGCTGGCTGCCGGCGATCTACCAGGGGACTCCCTTGCGTGCCGAAGGCACGCCGCTGTTCAACCTCGATGTCCCCTCGGGAATGACGGCCGCCACGCGGCGCGCGCAGCTCGACCTGCTAACGGCGTTCAATGCCGACCATCGCGACCGGTTCCCGCACCTCAGCGAACTCGACGCGCGCATCGCCAACCTCGACCTGGCGGCGAGCATCAAGGACGCGGTCCTCGAAGGGATGGACGTTTCCGGAGAAACGGCCGCCACACAAACCCTGTATGGGATGGATAACGACGCGACGAAGCGCTATGGAGCGCGGTGCCTGATTGCCCGCCGTCTCCTGGAGCGGGGCGTGCGGTACGTCGCGGTGTTCAACGACCTCATTATGGGAGACCCGTGGGACACGCACTTCAAGCACAACGAGCGGACGCGGACGATCGCCACGAACATCGACCGCCCCACGGCGGGGCTCGTGGCCGATCTCAAGCAGCGCGGCCTGCTGGAAGACACGCTGGTCGTGTGGTGCGGAGAGTTCGGCCGACTGCCGGTCGCACAGGGAGCGGACGGTCGCGACCACAACCGTCACGCCTTCACGGCGCTGCTGGCAGGGGGCGGAATTCGGCCCGGTCTGACGTATGGCGCGACGGACGACTTCGGCTACAAGATCGCCGAGAACCCGCTGACCATCAATGATCTTCACGCCACGCTGCTGAGGCTGCTCGGCGTCGACCACGAGCAACTGACCTTCCGCCATGCGGGGCGCGACGAGAGCCTGACCGACACGGTGGTCACGCAGGCACAAGTGGTCGACGCGCTGATCGACGCGTGAGCATCGTGCGTCAGGCGACGGACTCTTTGGTCGTGCCGGGGTTCGTGATGGAAATCGCACCGCCAATGACGCAGGCGCATTTGCTGGTGTTGTTGAGCGCCGGCATGCCGCGGAGCGTGACCGTCGCCGAACCAGGCGCCCACGGCGCGACGACCGCCGGCACGCAGGGAGTGGGCACGCCCAGCGCCGCTGCCGTGAGCACGTTGCAGGTGCCGAACGGCATGATGTTCATCATGGGGACATGATCCATGATGTTCGCAGCCGGCTTGCTCTCGGCCGTCACGGTCGGCACAACAACCACAAGCGTGGACGGCGCTGTGCCGGAGGTGCAGGCCATCATGGCGGACATTGCGACGAGTTGGGCCATGGCTGGGAGGTGCCTGATGAGTGAGTGAGGGTGAGTACGGCTACTTCTTGTTCGTCGGAAGTCGCTGGCGGGCGTCTTCGATGAACGCTTTGAAGGCTTCTGCCGTGGATTGCTTCTGACCGCCCCAGGTGGCGACGGTGGTGACCACGAGGCCCACGGCGCGGACGCTCATGCCCGGAGCCGGCGGGATGTCGGGCGCGTCGGGCGGACCGATGCTGCCCCCGCTCCAGAATGCCGCGAGCGCGATCCACCCGGCCGGAGTGCGACTCTGGATATTCTCCGCCGCCTGCTGTGCGGCCCGGCGATGTTCCTCCGTTGGCTCGGCCGCCCACTTGTCGGCCGCCGCAGCGGACGCCTGCTGAGCGGGTGACAGCCGGCCTTCGCCCATCTGCCGGATGCACGCGCAGCCCCACGCGACTGATTGCGGGGGAGGCAGCCAGGCGGCAAGCAGCCGGACGGCGTCTGCCCAGTGCTCGGCGGCCACCAGGGCATTGAGGAAATCCTCCGCGCGGATGCCGTCGGTCATGAGTGCCTGCGCGGGGTCCGAGAACTCCACGCCGGCAGCGACATCGACCGCCTTCGGGCGCTGATCGTCCGTGGCGCCCTTGGCGAAAGCGTCGCCGCGCGGATCGAATTCCGGTGCCCCGTCGAGCGCCACAAGAAACGTTGTCGCGCCGGCAGAAACGT
>JAEUIG010000095.1 GCA_016795125.1 Planctomycetaceae bacterium
TCCGCAGTTGAGCCGGGTCGCCCAGCGGATGGCGATCCTCCGGTTCAACGTTCATCGTGACCACGATGCTGGAGGGAAGGCTTGCGGAGTCCACGGCCTCCCGGAGCATCGCACCGAGGTCGAACGGCTCCATGTCGGGCAGCGGCAGCCGCGCAAAGTTCGACAGCGCCGTAATGACTCCGTCGGCCAGGCCCACCTGCTTGTGGATCCGGTTCAGGTGCTCGGCTGTCTTCTCGGCAGTCGGACTGCGCGCGTGGAGCAAATAGTAAACCGATGTCTTGATCACGTTCAGCGGATTGCGCAGCTCATGTGCGATGCCGCCGGCGACCTGTCCAATCGCCGCCATGCGCTCAATCTGCTGGTGTCGCCGCAGGTATTCCGCCTGGTAGGCGTCTTCGATGATGGCCAGGTCGAGATCGAGGAGCTTGTGCAGCGACCCCAGTGAAACGACCAGTTCCTGTGGCGGCCCGGACCAGATGTCCGAGAGCACCCGGATCAAGCCCAGCCTCAGGCGCGAGAGCGCCATGTTCGTGTAGACCTGGTCGAGTCCGATCTCCACGTGTCGCAGCCCCACGCGCCAGCGCCTCGCGACATAGTCCACGCCGTACTGCCCGGCCAGGAGCTCTTCGAGCCAGCGGATCAGCGTCACTTTCAGACGTGCAACCTGTTCCTGTCCGCCGGTAATGACCTTGGCTGCATTGGGGTGCCGTTCAATCTCCTGGTAAAAATCCTCGACAAGGTCGGGGAGCTGGGTGTTGAGCAAGGGCCCCAGTGCCTGGACTCGGACTGCGTCTTCGACCGACCAGCTGGCATAGCGCTGTAATTCCCGATAGCGCTCAAACAACTGTGCCGCTTCAGACTCGCTGAGAACGGTGGCGTGCACGGCCTCAGCGGCCTCTGAAGAGCGATGATCGGGGTCACCGGGCAACATGATCACTGCATTCGAATGGGAACCGGCACGTCTGGCAATCCCTCCTCCAGGTCGCTCGATCACACGGTAACAAACTGATGTTGATCCGGTCGAACCGTCAGCACAGGGCACCCCGCGAGCCGCACGACCCGTTCAGCCACGCTTCCCAGCAGCAGATGCGAGAGGCCGCGCCGCCCGTGGCTCCCGATCACAATCAAGTCGATCTGGTGCTCCTTCGCAAATCGTACGATCTCCTCGAACGGACGGCCAATTGCAGTGTGCCGAGACACCTTGATCGTGGTTGTACTGCCTCGAGGAAGCGTTGCCAGTTCCCGTTCGGACGCTGCTTTCAGTCCCTTCAGATATTCATTTCGATCCGGCAGCACGAGCTGGCCTTCGCCAGTCAGAACGAAGTAATCGTCGACTACGTTGAGGACGTGTAACTCCGACTGGAACTGATTCGCGATCGCAGCGCCATAGTCGATGGCGAGGTTTGCCAGTTCACTGAAATCCGTGGGGACGAGAATACGCGAGATCTTGATCATGGGCGAGGTTCCCGTGGAGAGGTCAACGGTTCTCGCCATTGGATGCACGCGGCATGCCGATCGCGACGTGAATGCAGATGTCAGACTGTGCCGACGAATTCGATGATGGCGTGAAGAATCAAAGACGGTCGCTGCCGCGCTCCGCACACTTGTGAGTCGAATTCGCACACGTGCCTACGCTCACATTGAACAAGTCGTCACGAAAGAAGCCCCAATCTGGACAGCCTCCGCAAGGCGTCCTCCTGCGAGCGGGCGCACTCTGCATCGACGGTCGTGACATGTGGCAGTTCGTCCTCGGCCAGATGTTCTCGCGTTGCGAGTTGCCACGTCAGCACGTCCTGATCGGCTTCCGACGCGTCCCCTCCCGCGGCCCTCCGCAAATCAATCCGTTGGCGGAGGCACGCTTCCGGCGCCCGGAGATCGACGATTCGATAGTCCGCGTTCATCCGAACTGCGAGGTCTCGAAACAGTCGGCGGTGCGCAGCGCGCAGAAACGTGGCATCGACGATTGCCGGCAACCCTGCCTCGAGGATGGAGGCTGCCAGCGACAACAGCTTCTGATACGTCCTCTCCGTTACTTGTGCCGCATACCGGTCCTTGGTGGATGCGGCCCCGGTCGCTCGCATGCCCTCGCCGTCCAGGCGCTGCCGCTCGACGTCGGAACGGACGCGAACCGCGCCCACGCGTTCCAGCAGCCTCTGGGAAAAGCTCGTCTTGCCGCTTCCCGATACCCCGTGGGTGATGAACAGCGCAGGACGCCTTCCGCGGACGTCGCTTGCGGCCTGCTCGAGATACCGGGAGAGCTCCGCCCTGGAATCGCCGCTCTTTGAATCCATTTGTTGGGACAGCTTGATCGCTGCCACCTTCGCGCGCACGAGCGCACGATAGACGAGATAGAACTGCCAGACACGCAACCCGCCATAGTCTCCCGTGCGCTCCAGGTACGTGTTCAGCAGCCTGTGACCCATGTCGGCAAAACCGTGATGGGCGATATCCATGACAGTGAAGCCGACGTCACTCAATACGTCGATCCAACGGAGATCCTCGCTGAACTCGATGCCATCAAACAGCCGCACGTTCTGGTCCAGAAACACGATGTTGCCGGCATGCAGATCGCCGTGACATTCGCGTACGAATCCACTGGATCTGCGGGATGCAATTGCCGCCGAGCAGTCTGCAAATGCGGACTCTGACCACTGTTGCAACATGGCAACCGCTTCCGGAGCAGCGCCGGGACATCCGAGGTAATGGAAGTTTCCCGCGGCGGCACTCCAGACTCGCTCCGGGCTCCCGAAGTCAGAGTCAGGAGCTGCAACGGCGGCCTGCTGATGAAGGTCCGCGATCGCATGGGCGAGCTGGTCAACGTTCTCGGCCGTCACCAGTCCTGCTTTCAGGCGATCAATCAGCAGGGCATCGGCCGGGAACTGACGCATTCTGACAGCGTACTCGAGCGGCTCGCCTGCGCCCTCAATAATGGGGCGCTCGCGAGTGCCCGCGATCGTGACCACGTCCAGATAGAGTTCGGACGCCGTGCGGCGGTTCAGCCGCAGCTCCTCAACGCAGAAGAAATGCCTCTGCTCCAGCGTGCTGAAGTCGAGGAACTGCAGGCGGACGGGCTTCTTGATCTTGTAGGCGAATTCGCCCGTCAGCAACACCCACGAGATGTGCGTCTCAGCAACTGTGACCGCCGTTACCGCGTGCCGGTACGCGGCCGGCGAGCGCAGTGCCTCGATCAATCGTGAAGAATCATCGGATGACATCGGTACGGAAGCGTCGGCCGCAGGAAACCACCCGGTTCAACTCGTGAAGAACGGAAACAGGATCTCGTAGAGAATCAACAGTGCGATCGTAATCTCCAGGAACTCGGCTCGATAAGTGGCAGCCTGCTGCGTGAGAACCTGATAGATGCTCTCGAGCACCGCGATGGCACGACGATTGTCGTCCGCCCATTGATCCAGCCGGAAGCGGCCGACCAGCAGTTGATAAACGCGGGCGAGATAGGGATCGCCCACGAGCTTCAGAATGTTGGTGGTGCGCTCCAGCATGCCGTGTGCGTCGACCTTGACCGCTCCCAATGCCCGCACGCGGCGCGCGTGCGTCCGCCAGAACGGCAGCCACGATCTCGAATGATGTCGGCTCACATGCCATGCCGTTTCCAGCTCGGATTCGAGATGTCCGTTGATTTGTCGCATCTCCAGCAACTGGAGGTTTGCGAATAAGAGCAGGTCGAGGATTTCTTCCGGGCTCTCGTCGACGACCACGGCTCCCGACCAGTCGACGATGACGAGATCGGCCGATGAATAGCTCTTCCGCGCCTTGAGCGACTCGACGACTTCCTCATCACTGAGCGGGTCAGGCTCCAGCCGGATGAGCCCGGCAAGCCATTGTGGATGCTCCTCAATAAGACGCGAAGCAGAGCAGCCATCCCACTCGTGCAACTGGATCACCACATATTCCTCGGACAGCGGACTCCATTGCGGCCTTTCGATCGAAGGTTGCAGCTTGGCGAACAGGGCCTCCGCAGCACGGCGCGCGGGATCAATCAGCAATTGTGAGTCGGCCAGTGAACCGATCGTACTCAAGAGTTCGGCACTGGAAGTCCGCACCAACAGGTGAGACGCGACGCTGACAGCACCGAAGTCGAAGACTGTCGCATCGGCAGTCGCTTCAGTTTTGAAGGACTTCGGCCAATGCGGTTGCCAGGCGGGGAGAGGAAACCGCAACGGCGGCGGCCGATATTCGATGGAGCGCGGCGTGCGGCGCTCACGCGGCAGCGAATGGGTCTGCGAAGGCGCCAAACTGAGCGCACGATCCAGATCGATACTGTCCCCCCAGTCGAACGCAACGAAGACGTGCACCGTGGCCTGCAACTCGAAGTGGGGCCGTTCGGCGGCGAGCGGTCTGGTCATGTGAAGCCGGCTCGTTGGAGACGGGTTGCAGGCCGCCACACTCATTCAATGCCGTACCGCTCCAGCAAGCGGTACAGCTTGCGGCGATGGATGCCAAGTAACCGGGCCGTGCGCGCCTTGTTCCCGTGCTCGCGCTGCAGCACGGAGACGATATGCGCGCGTTGAAGGTCATCCAGTCGCTCACCGCTGTCGAGGTCGGATGGTTCGCTGATTCTGGAAGTGGCGACCGCACTGGGCGGAGCCGCCGTCACGACCTCGGCCGGCAGATCATCGATGGAGATTAGGTGGTCGTCTGCGAGAATCATCGCTCGCTGCAGGACATTGCTCAACTGCCGGACGTTGCCCGGCCAGGAATAGCTGCAAAGCGCCTTCTCGGCGTCCGGCTCGATCTTCCAGCCGTTCCCCAGGAAGTGTTCGATCAACTGCGGGATATCGCCGGGCCGCGCGCGCAATGGCGGCAGCAGCACCGACATGACGTTGATGCGATAGTACAGATCCTCTCGAAAGCGGCCGGCCGCGACCTCCTGCTGCAGGTTCCGGTTCGTTGCGGCCAGAATCCGGACATTGACGTGTCGTTCCTGGTGTGAGCCGACGCGGCGCAGAGAACCGTCCTCCAGGACGCGCAACAGCTTTGGCTGCAATGCCAGTGGGAGTTCTCCGACCTCATCGACAAACAGTGTGCCGCCGTCGGCCACTTCGAACAGACCGGACTTCGCCGCAACGGCGCCGGTGAAGGCCCCTTTTTCGTGACCGAAGAGCTCGCTTTCGACGAGTTGATCCGGCAGCGCAGCACAATTGATGGTCACAAATGGTTTGTCCGCCCGGGAGCTATGCTGCTGCAGCGCCCTCGCGACGAGTTCCTTGCCGGTGCCGCTCTCGCCCTCGATCAGAACCGGAGTGTTTGTCGGTCCGACGCGCTCGATCAACCGGAAGACCTGCCGTATCGGCGCGGAACTCCCGACGATCTGGTGCCTGGGCCGCTCCCGCGCGAGAAGCGCTTTCAGGCGCTCGTTCTCCAGTCGCAAGCGGCTCTTCTGGGCCGCGTTGCGGATCCGGCGATCGAGTTCCGCAAGTGCGAATGGCTTTGTCAGGTAGTCGTAGGCGCCGAGCTTCATGGCCTCGACGGCCGTTTCCACCGTGGCCTGGCCGGTAAGAATGATCACCTCGGTCTCAAGATTGCGCTCCTTGAGCTGCTGCAGGAGTTCGAGGCCCGAAATGCCGGGCATGTTCATATCCACGACAGCCACGTCGAAGAAGTGCGCCTCGCATCGCTGCAGCGCTTCCTGCCCATTGCCCGCCTGTTCGACGGCGTGCCCCTGCCGCGCCATCCATTTTGCGGCAGTGTCGCGAAACTCTTCCTCATCTTCGACGAGCAAGAGGCGAAGGGAGTCGTCGGCACCCACGGAGTCGTCCCTTGTGCTGGGTTAATGCGGACCCGTCAAATCAACCGCGCTTGCGTCGCCGTCCCCTGACGTGGATGCCGACGTAGACCACCGCGAAGAATACCAACACGAGAATCAGGAATTCAGGGACATCGAGATCCATTGTCACCTGCCTATTTGGCGTCGCGATCAGCGAGTCGGATGCCGCGCACAAAATTGTGGCAATCCATGCAGCTCATCGTCGCATCCATCCATTTGAGCAGGGCGCGATCCTGCTTCTTCTGCTCCGCCGCCTCGATGAGCTGCTGAGTGATCTCACGGAAGTCGCCGCTGAACTGCCGGTACATGGGGTCATTGTTCACCCGCCAGCGCTCGCTCTGGCTCATCTCGTTCAGGGTGCGCGCTCCCTGCAGTATCAGCTCCGAGTCCTCGGTGCACAGACCTTCCAGAATCTGATTGGATGCTGCCAGTTTCTTGCGCATGTAATCCTTCAATGACAGGTCCTCACGACCACTCTCAGGTGTGGAGGCCTGCGGCTCCGGGGAGGCTTTCGTTTTGTCTTCGGCACTTGCTTGCCAGGCCAGCACCGCCATCCCGGTGACGACAACCAATACTCCGAAGGGAATCCAGATTCGTCTCATTGTCAACTCCTGTGGTTGCGATGGGGAGTTGCCAATGGCAAGTTGCATGCCGGGTCACCGGAAACGTGAACCGCTGCAGAAGCCGGAGAAAAACGGGCGATGCTGCCACACTGGAAGCCTGCGAGGCCTGGGGAGGCGCTCCAGATCGCGCGCTTCGTGTGACAATATGACACACGTGCGTGGTCGTTTCCAAAACACTCATTCCAGACGCGTGCCACGCCGGAGCAGTGTGGTTGAGACCCACAGATCGCACTGCAGGACCGTGAGGCACCTCGATCGTGAAGCCGACGCTTCGCACCAGACGCGGCCTCCGCTGGTTTTACGGGAGCAGTATCCCATTAAAATCGCTCTGCACCGGATAGTACCAGCTCGTCTGCCCGACGCTGCCGGAACTGGCGCTTGCGCCAATGAAGGCCGCAGTCTCTGGCTGGAAATACGGAGCGAGAGCGCGATTCATCGTGAATCATACGTGAACCGATGCACCGGCGGGATGCTG
>JAEUIG010000113.1 GCA_016795125.1 Planctomycetaceae bacterium
AGCCACGGGCGCGGCGGATGCAGCCAATACACGTGCTTCGGACGCTGCTCCGGCGGCAGGGGCATCTGCTGCTGCAATTGTGAAGCTGGGTGCCCGGTGACGTGATGCACCTCCAGCGCTCGGATCACGCGCCGCACGTCGGCCGGCGCGAGACGCATCGCGGTCGGCGGGTCGACCTGTTTCAGCCGGTCGTGCAGCGCGCGGGCACCGTGTTCGGCGCATTCCGCCTCCAGTTTTCGGCGGAATTCCCAGTCGGCGGGGGGGCCTTCAAAGATCCCGCGCAGCACCGCGCGCAGATACAGGCCGGTGCCGCCGACGAACAGCGGAGTTCGGCCGCGCGCAATGACGTCGCGGCACACCCGGTCCGCGCGCTGCAGGTAGTCCGCGACTGAGCAGTCCTCGTTGGGTTCGAGCACATCGAGGAGATGGTGCGGCACGCGCGCCCGCTCGTCGTCCGACGGCTTGGCCGTGCCGATGTCCATGCCGCGATACAGCGTCATCGAGTCGAGCGCCACGATCTCGGCGCCGATCCTCTCGGCCAGCGCAATGCCGGCGACGGTCTTCCCGGCCGCCGTCGGTCCGGCCAGGAACCAGCACTGCTGTAAGACTGCCGGGTCGATCTGCATCGAGAATCCGAAAAGCGTTGATCGTTGATGGTTTATGGTTGATCGCGTCAGGCGACTTCCGCGTGTCGATAAACGATCAACCATAAACCATCAACCCTCTCACCACCCGCCGCTGGCAAACCCGTCTCGCTTGAACTAGCTTCTTTGGCGACGATCCCTTTTCCGGCGAGCATACAATGGCGGAGTTCGAACATCAGCAGCGGCTGGCCTGTGCGGTGGAGGCAGTGTTCGACTATCTGGCTCGTCCGGTCAACCAGTTGCGGCTCAGCCAGCCGGAATCCCGGCTGACCTTCATCGAACCGCCGGACGTCATCTCCGCGGGAATCGAGCTGGAATTCGAAGTCCGCGCCTACGGCACCACGCAATCCGTGACTCATGAGATCGTGACGGTGGATCGGCCGAGACTGATTGTCGAACGCATGCTGCACGGGCCGCTGGAAGAACTGGAGCATGAGCATCATTTTCAGACGGACGGCGACGGAACCGTGTTGATCGACCGCATTCGTTTTGAACCCCCCGGCGGGATGATTGGCCTGCTGCTCACCGAGGCGCGGCTCCGCAAGTCGTTTGAAGAAACGTTCGCCTATCGTCGCCGCGTGCTGGAGCAACTCGTCGCGGAAGGTGGACTCAGATGAGCGCGGGTCGCCGTGGTTCCTCCAGCATCGAGTCGCGCCGCAACGCCGGGACCTGCCTGGCGCTGGTGGGATTGCTCGCCGTCGGCGGCGGTCTGTTCGCGCTGGCGGTCGTGATCCTGCCGGACCTGCTGAAGGCCGCGCTGTTCTTCGCGTTCCTGCTGGGAATCGTGCTGTTCCACTACTTGACGTGGGGACGACTGCTTTCCCGTCCCCGCCCGACCGATCCCCGGGACGAAGAGACTGAGCGCCCGCTCGCGCCGCCGGGAGTCGATCAGTTCGGCGATGATTGACGCCGTGCGACGCCGACCCGTATCTTCGACTCAGCGGAGCCTGCTCAGCCTGTTTCCCTCTGGAGATTGCACCGATGATTCGAATCAGCCTGTTTGCCGTCGCCATCCTGGGCGCCGCGTTTGCCTGGAACCTGACATCCGCCGCTGATGCCGAGAAGAAGGAGGCCGCCGTGCCGCAAGTGGGAGATGCCGCTCCGGAAGTCACTCTGATGACCGACACGGGCGACGAGTGGAAGTCGGCCGATCACTACGGCAAGAAGATCGTCGTCCTCTATTTCTACCCTGCCGACATGACCGGCGGCTGCACCAAGCAGGCCTGCGGGTTCCGTGACAGCCTCGCGGACCTGACCGATGCGGGTGTCGAAGTCGTCGGCGTCAGCGGCGACAGCGTGAAGAACCACCAGTTGTTCAAGAAGGCGCACAAACTCAACTTCACCCTGCTGGCCGACCCGATGGGCGCGGCGGCGGAAGCGTTTGGCGTGCCGTTCACCCCCGGTGAAAAGTCGGTGACTGCGACGATCGACGGCAAAGAAGAGATCCTCGTGCGCACGGTGACGACGCAGCGCTGGACGATCGTCGTCGGGCTCGACGGCAAGATCGCCATGAAGCGCGACCTCAAGGCCGAAGGGACCGAAGCCGGCAACGATCCGGCCGTCGTCCGCGCCTTCATCGAGAAGTTGAAGACTGGTGCGTAAGAATTGACACAAAGACGCAAAGTCACAGAGACGCGCAAAGAAAAAAACATCTAGAGGCGTCATCTCTGTGCGTCTCCGTGTCTCTGTGGCTTTGTGTCAACCTCGTTTGTTGGGCAGGGAGGCTTAATGCGCGATCCCCGCGTGACCACACTCGCCGATCTCCTGATCGGCCACAGTTGTCAGCTCAAGGCCGGCGACAAGGTGCTCATCGAGGCGTTTGACCTGCCCGATGATCAGCTTGTCTGCCGTTTGATCGAAGCCGCGACGCAGCGCGGCGCCGCGCCGTTTGTCCTCTGGAAACGGAACGCCGTGCAGCGTGCGCTGTATCAGCACTCGACGGCGGACGACCTCAAGCTGGCGGGGGAGCTGGAGCGGATCGGGATGGAGCGGATGGACGCCTACATCGGCATCCGTGGCGCGGCGAATTCGACCGAGATGTCGGATGTGCCGGCGGAACAGCTCGACCTGTACCAGCAGCACTGGTGGAAGCCTGTCGCGGACATCCGCCTCAAGCGTCGCTGGGTCGTGCTCCGCTACCCGACTCCGGCGATGGCCCAGAGCGCCCAGATGAGCACCGAGGCGTTTGAAGACTACTACTTCGACGTCTGCACAGCCGACTATGCGCAGATGGCGGTCGACCAGGAGCCGCTGCGAAAGCGGATGCTGGCGGCCGACAGGGTGCATGTTAAAGGACCGGGCACCGACCTGCAGTTTTCGATCCAGGGGATCGGCGTCGTCCCCTGCAATGGGCGGCGGAACATTCCGGACGGAGAGGTGTACACGGCGCCCGTCCGCGACAGTGTGAATGGGGTCGTCACCTATAACACCCCGTCGCTCTACCAGGGAACGATTTTCAACAATGTGAGTTTCGAGTTCCGCGACGGCCAGATCGTGAAAGCAGAGTGTGCCAACGCCACCGACCGGCTCAACAATATTCTGGATTCCGACGACGGGGCCCGCTACCTCGGCGAGTGGTCGCTCGGCTGCAACAACCGCGTCCGCAAACCCATGCTGGATACGTTGTTCGACGAAAAAATCGGCGGCTCGTTTCATTTGACGCCCGGCAACGCCTACGAAACGGCGGACAACGGCAACCGCAGCCGCGTCCACTGGGACCTCGTCTGCATTCAGACGCCCGAATACGGCGGCGGAGAAGTCTGGTTCGACGGCGAAATGATCCGTAAGGACGGACGGTTTCTGCCGAATGACCTGCAACCGCTGAACGCCGGCCTGGAATGAGAAACGCGACGCAAAGGCGCAAAGGCACGAAGACGCACAAGGACGAAGAATCACCGTTCTGGCCGTGGATTCCTGTCCTGGTAACTTTGCGCGTCTTTGTGCCTTTGCGGCTTTGTGTCGAGATTTCATTCAGCAGTTGTTGAGCCTTCGATCGTATACGAGGGATTGACAATCGGGCCGAAGCGACGGCATGCTCGTGCCACGTCATCACGTTCACGTCACTTCCCGTGCAGAACCTCATGAGCAAGACGGCCGCGACGATCTGCGGTGCCGTGGTGTGGTTGGCTGCGACGCAATCGGCGTCGGCGGCCGATCTGCTGCGCGTCGAGGGAGTGACCTGGGGTTACGATGGGAGCGTTGTGCCGAACGCTTTCAACCCGGTCTCGTTCGAACTCTTTAACGATTCGAACGACCCGATGAACCTGCCGCTCCGGCTGGTGCGATCGAACGGGATCGAAGCCGTCGACGCTCCGATCAGCATCATGCCGCGGGATCAGCCGGTGTTCCTGGCGCCGCAGAGCAGCCGGCGGGTGCAGCTGTTCGCGTATGTGCAGAGCAGCGCCGGGGACTTCATGCTTTCGTGGGGGAACGATCCATCCCAGCGGCTGGACCTGACGAGCAATCAACTCCAGAACGGGCCGCCGGCGACGGTGATCCTGTACGATTCGGACGCGGTGCTGCCGCGCGGCACGGGTTTGCCGCGGTTCGATGAGGCGTACTTTCCGGTCTCCGCGAGCGGAGCGACCGGACTGGCGGCGGTCGTCCTGGACCATTCTCCGCGCTGGCAATCGACACAGCAGCAGGCATTCCTGGACTGGATCAAGGCGGGCGGAATCGTCCATCTGCTGCAGCCCACCGTCGGCGAGACGCCGTCGTTCGAGGGGGAACTGGCGGTGCTGAATTCGCCGCTGGATGAGCAGCGCGTCGGCGCCGGCCGGATCGTGCGGCACGCCGTGGCGATGGCGGAACTCAACCAGGACTTTGCAGTCGCCAACATCCTTCCGCGGAATCCCCTGCAGAGGAAGCCGGCGCCCGAAACGCCGGAGGTGCAGGACCCCAATCAGCAATACTATTCCGGCGCCTACGTCGACTGGGACATCGCGATGCAGGTCGTCAGCCGCGTCAAGCGGATGACGCGGCCCGATCACAACTGGGCGCTGATTTACCTGATGTCGCTGGCGTACCTGCTGCTGATTTTTCCCGGCTGCTGGTTGATTGGCCGTCGCCGGGCCGACTATCGCCTGACCTATGGCGTGATGCTCGGGGCGGTGGCGCTGTTCAGCGTGGGCTTCAAGCAGGTTGGCCAGCGCGGTTATGGCGAGCAGACGGCCATGCATGCGATGACGATTGCCCAGCCGCTTGACGGCGGCCGGCTGATGTTCCGTCAATGGGGAAACCTGTTCGTCACCGACGGCGACGACTACCGGATCACGCACGACGGCAGCGGACTGCTGTATTCCAGCGGGCAGTCGAACGAGGCCGTGCGCGGCTGGATTGTCAGTCCGCCGGCAGGAGAGTTCATCGCGGACGTGCCGCCATTCTCGTCCCGGACGCTGGCCTGCGCCGGGGTCTCCAAGTCGGGCGGCTTCACGCCGATCGTGGATGAGCTGAAGATTGGCGATCGGCTCGACGCCTTGCGCGTGCACCTCGATCCGCCGCTGCCGACGACTGACGTACCGGTGACAGCCCTCGCGCTCTACCGCGACCAGATGTACACCCTCACCCCGGAGGAAGGGGGTTACCGACTGGTCGCGGCCGAGCGACCCTTTTCAACCGCGCTGGAATCTGAAACATGGATGCAGCAGACGTACTACTACGGAGGGTTCGACGATTCGGAGATCAGTGAAAACGAGCTGTTCAAATCCGGCATGCTGCCGCTCGTGGCGGCCAATGCCAACATTGCGGACGAACCCTCACTGAAGCAGTTCCAGCTGTCCGGCGATCGGGTCCGCGTGTACCTGTTCACGGAGATGCCGGAAGCCCTGTTTCCGACGCTGTCATTTGCCGACGCTCCCGACCGGCCGGTCACTCCGAAGCGCGCCGGTCGCGTGCTGTATGTGTTCGATGTGTTCCCTCCGGAGTAACGCGGCGAGCAGCGCGGCGTCAGCCCGCTGCGATCACCGTCCGAGAACGATTCATGGCCACCACGCTGACCGACGCCGATTTCGCCCCCGCCCCCGCCCGTGCGGCTACATCCGACACTGGCATTGAGCCGGTCATCGACGTCGAAAACGTCACCCACCTCTTCAAGTCGCACCGCGCGCTCGACGGCATCTCGTACAAGGTGATGCCGCGATCGTTGCACGGGTTTGTCGGGCCGAACGGCGCCGGGAAAACGACATCCCTCAAGCTTATCTGCACGCTGCTCAAGCCGCAGACCGGCCGCATCCGCGTGTTCGGCCACGACGTGCGCGACGACGTGAAGGCGATCCGCCGCCGGATCGGCTACATGCCGGATCACTTCAGCATGTACCGTCAGATGACAGTCTTTGAATACCTCGACTTCTTTGGCGCTGCCTACGGCTTCTCACTCAAGGAACGCAATCGGATCGTCGCCGACGTTCTCGACCTGACTGACATGACGGCCCGCAAGGAGGACCTGATCCAGGGACTTTCGCGCGGCATGCAGCAGCGCGTCAGCCTCGCCCGCGTGCTGGTCAACGACCCCGACCTGCTGCTGCTCGACGAGCCGGCATCGGGACTCGATCCGCGGGCCCGCATCGAACTGATGGAGATCCTCCGCGAACTGCAGCGGATGGGGAAAACGATCTTCATCAGCAGTCACATCCTCAGCGAACTGGCCGAGTTGTGCGACAGCGTGACGATCATCGACCGCGGCAAGACGAAGTACAGCGGATCGATGGAGAACCTGCTGCACCACCAGGCCGACCATCCGATCTATCGCCTGCGATTCGACCAGGACGCGCCGGAAATCGAGGCCCGGCTGCAGCAGTTGCCGGGCGTGCTCGAAGTGCATCGCAGCGAAGGGAAACCGGAGTTCCGCATCACGCTCGATCGCGAGAAAACGGACCAGAACACCCTGCTCCGCGGCGTGCTCGAACTGGGGCTGCCGGTGATGAGTTTCCAGCGCGACCAGCGGCACCTCAACGAAGCCTTCATGGACCTGACCGAACGCGGCGTGCGAACGTAAAGGGGACGAAAAAAAGCCTCGACACAAAGCCGCAAAGACACGGAGACGCGCAAAGAAGAGATCAAGAAGTTGGCGGCAAGCCGCATGGAGTCGCGGAAGTGGTCGGACGCGGGTTGGTCTGTCATTATCGGCGGCAGTCCTCTTCGTGCGTCGTTGCGTCTCAGTGTCTTTGTGTCGATTTCCTGACAGCGAGAGCGAATTCCGTCAGGCAGGAGCCTGACCTACGGGAGCAGTAACGTGCTGCAGAAGACACTCGCGCTGCTGCATCGCTCGCTGCGGACCGATGTCCGCCTGCTGCGCGTGCATTTCTTTCGCGCGGGCCTGCTCTGCTACGTGCTGTTCGCACTCAGCGAGGTGCAGGTCGTCAGCTTCAGCGGAAGTCCCGGCCTCGACCTGCTCCGGTGGCTGCTGTACGCCAACTTCTGGTTCATCACACTGTCCGGAATCCTGTATTTTTCGTCGGCCATCACCGAGGAAAAGGAAGAGCAGACGCTCGGCCTGCTGAAACTCGCCGGGATCAATCCCCTGTCGCTGCTGCTGGGGAAATGGCTGCCGCGGATGATCGGCGCCCTGCTGCTGATCGCCGTGCAGCTCCCGTTTACCCTGCTGTCGATCACCCTCGGCGGCGTGCTGATTCACCAGGTGATTGCAGCCTACTGCACACTGGCGGCGCATCTCGTGCTCTGCGGCAGCATCGGCCTGTTCGCGTCGGTCGTGAGTTCGCGCGCCGGCGCTGCGGCCGTGCTCACGCTGCTGCTGATGTTCGGATTGACCTGCCTGCTGCCGTTCCTGAACCTCGGCGTGACCTTCGCCTATCAGGCGGGGCTGGTGCCCGCCGGCTGGATCGAACCGGGAGACCGGGCCGGATATCTGCTGGCGCTCGGGCGGCTGGAAGAGATCATGCAGACCGGTTTCGACGGCTCGGCGGTTGGCATGCAGGTCGTCGGGAACCTGGCCA
>JAEUIG010000122.1 GCA_016795125.1 Planctomycetaceae bacterium
CCGTGATTCGGTCCTCCAGCAGTCGGGTCAGCTCGATCCGCAGATGGACGGCCCGTCGGTGCGGCAGTTCATCGAGTCTCCGGGCATCCAGGTGACTCCGAACGTCGATTACCTGGGGTTCAACGTGGACGATCCGGCGAATCGGCGGCGCAGCGTGTACCGGTTCGTGTTCCGGACTTTGCCCGATCCGTTTCTGGAAGCGATGGACTGTCCGGACGCGTCGCAGCTCGCGCCGGAGCGGACGGAGTCGGTGACCGCGCTCCAGGCATTGGCGACGCTGAATGACCGTCAGATGGCGCGACAGGCCGAGCTGCTGTCGGCGGAGATCGCGGCGCATCACTCCTCGATCGAACAGCAGACGCAGGCGCTGTTCGAAACGATCCTGGGCCGCAGTCCGGCGGTTCACGAGGCGAACGCCGTCGCGGCGTATGTGCGCGAACACGGCCGTACCAACGCCTGCCGGTTCCTGTGGAACACGAACGAGTTCATGTTCGTGGAGTAACTCCTTCTAATCGACACAATGCCACAAAGACGCAGAGACGCGCAAAGATAAGGAATGCGTTGTTACGCCAACCTTGGATTCCAGGCATCGTTCTCGTAGCGATGGGTGACGTTCTCACAGTCCTTTGCGCGTCTTTGTGCCTCTGCGACTTTGCGTCGAGCTTTGACAATCGCCCTGCGGGAACAACCCGCGTGCCGGGGAGCAAAATTCGGGGATTTTTTCGGGAATTGGGCACAGTCCGAGGCGGGATTTGCCGAAACGGGCCGGCTCGGACACAATCGACGGGGATCGACCTTGAAGCCCATGTCCGAAACCAGTATCACGCCCGCCCCCCTGCTCGATTCCCCTCCTGAATTCGTGATTCCGGGTGCTCCACTCGGTCGCGGCAGCCGTGTGCTGCTGTGCGCGTGGACCCTGTTCCTGATCGCCGGTTTCGGTCTGGCCACGAGGCTGGAACCGGATCCGCGCGGATACGGCACGCACCAGAGCCTGGGGCTGCCGCCCTGCAGTTTCCAGATTCTGTTCGGCCTGAAGTGTCCCAGTTGCGGGAGTACCACCAGTTTCGCCCATTTTGTGCGCGGGCAATGGATTTCGTCGATTCGTTCCAATCCGTCCGCCTTTGTCCTGGCGCTGTTTTGCGCCGCGATGGCGCCGTGGAGCGCATACAGCGCCTGGATCGGCCGCACCTGGCGGCTGGAAGAACCGGCCAAAGCCATTGTCTGGATGCTGTCGGGAATTGTCACACTCGCACTCGTGCAATGGCTGGTCCGCATCGCCCTGGAATGAACTCCGACCAGCACACTGACCTCTGACTCACTGACGAGATCGGCATGACGCCGATCGGCTGCTTGGCCCTGATGAGACTGCATCGCGCAAAGGACTGCCGAATGCCGCAGCATCCCGCTTGCAATACCGTCGCGCTGGCCCGCAGGCTGCGGACAGCGGCGTTGCTGCTGCTGGTCTGTGCGCCGAACTGCGGGTGCATCAATGCCGGCGTCATGTTCGGCAAGGTGTTCTTCGGCAACCCGATGGTGAAGTCGGCGTTCGAGGCGCGGACCGGGGTCTCGCTGATGGAAGAGGACCGGAAGGTGGCGGTGGTCTGCACCGCGCCGTCGTCGGTGGTCGCGGAGTTCGACAGCCTGCAGTACGACCTGCAGGAGGAAGTCACGCGGCGGATGCGGCTCCGCGAAATGAACGTAGCGTCCGACGACGAAGTCATCGGCGCGCTCAACGACGCCGGCGGCCGCTTTGCCAAGGACGCACTGGCGGCCGCGCTGCCTGACGTCGACTACATCATCCACATCGACATCGAGAAATTCACGCACACTGAGGACGGCAACCCCAACCTGTACCGCGGGCGATCGAACGGCATCGTCTATGCGTACGAAGTGGACCACGGTCCCGATGCCGGCGGCAGTCCCCGCGCGCTGCAGGTCTTCTACCAGGAATTCACAACGGAGTATCCCAAGGCGGCGCCGGCCTCCGCCGAGAACATGTCGGTCCGGGTCTTCCGCCAGAAGTGCGTCGACCAGCTCGCGGACGTGGTCGGACGGACATTCTACGACGTCGAAACCAGTGAACTGTTTGACTGACGTGCGACGGCCAATGGCCGTTCAATTGAAGTTCGACGGCCCGTGGCCGTGCTCCTGACATACGACGGCCTCAGGCCGTGACACTGACACCGAATGGGCTGCGGAATGAACGATCACGCGCGTCGAATCGGCGGCTGGCTGCGGCAGGCGGCAATCGCCCTGCTGCTGGGCAGCCTGCTCACCACGTCGGGGTGTACGCAGTTCATGCTGCTGGGCGTGCTGCTGGGCGGCCCGCCGTCGATCGAACCGGACTTCGACAAGGAGACGGGGGAAGGCCTCGACAACCCCGATTACCGCGTGGCGGTGATCTGCTTCGCTCCGACGGAAATGAAGCTCAGCCACCCGAAGGTCGACCTGGAAGTCTCGCAGGCCGTCGCGTTCCAGCTCGGAAAGAACGACATCCCGATCATCAATCCGGACGTCATCGCCGCCTGGCTCGACCAGCACCGGGACTGGGACCATGCCGAAGACGTCGGCGCCGCCGTCAAGGCGACGCACGTCATCGAGATTGAGCTGGCGGAGTTCGACCTGTACGAGGAGAACAGCACCGACCTGTACCGCGGACGGACCGAAGCGTATATCAACGTGTACAAGATCGATGAGAACGGCGGCGGCAGCGACCGGCTGTACAGCAAGGAGCTGGATTTCATGTTCCCGACGGAAGTGCCGCGGTTTGCACACGATCAGCCGCTGACGAACTTCAA
>JAEUIG010000198.1 GCA_016795125.1 Planctomycetaceae bacterium
GGCGGCGCGGCGTGTACGTTCACTGGCAGCGGCAGTTCCTGCACCCGATGCTGAAGGCGTTCGATGCCCCGTCGCGCGAAGAATGCACGGCCCAGCGCGCCCGCTCCAACACGCCGCTGGCTGCGCTCGTCCTGCTGAACGACCCGACGTTTGTGGAATGTGCGCGCGTGCTGGCCGAACGGACCATGGCGCGACGCACAGCCAGTGATGCGGATCGGTTGGCGTTCGCATTCCGCGAGGTCACCTCGCGACTGCCGGACTCAGCGGAGTCCGCGTCGCTCAACGCGCTGCTGGATTCCGGCCGGACGGAGTTCCGTGCGAACGCGGCGGACGCGGCATCCCTTCTGAAAGTCGGCCAGGCGCCGCTGCCTGCGGAACTTGATGACGTCGAACTGGCGGCTTGGACGAGCGTGTGCCGCGGGCTGCTGAATCTGTCCGAAACATATCACCGGGAGTAGTCCGTTTATCGGAGAGCCAAAGGCGACCGCGTTATCGGGACAGCCCATGACACATCTGCTCTGGCATTACATCCTCGGACCGACGTTCGACCTCGTTGTCCATAGCGGAGTTCTTTTGCCCGACACCGACGTCGAGGGAGAACACGTGCCATGCATTTGGTTTGCTCACGACCACAAATGGGACAAGCAATCGGGAGACATCACACGCGATCACCCGACCGATAGGCTGTATCGAACGAACCGGAATCAAATCGCAAAACGTGAGCGGGGTCTCAATCGCATTGGCGTCGGCTCCGAGACCGTGCAGTACGAGCGATGGGTCTACAACATGTTGGTGGGGGCAAGTCGCTGGGATCCAGTGCCACTTCCTCGTGCGGCATACAGGGTTGGACTCTGTAACCGGTTTTGTCTGGAGCCGATTACGAGCAAAGACTGGAAAGCGGTCCAGGTCTGGCAGGATGGCACTTGGATGAACGTCCCTTTTGAGAAATATGACTGCGGACCACAGCCTTGATGCGACAGCAGAAAAGAGAAAACCACAAAGACACCAAGAACACAAAGAAAAGCTCTGAACCGAATGCCTTTGTGCCCTTCGTGTCTTTGTGGTTCAAATCCTGGAGCTTCCGCAGGTGACACAGGCTGGAACAGCCTGTGTGCGCCAGCACAGGATGCCTTTGGGTGAGGTTCGATTGAGGAACAATACCACCCTCACAATTAGCGCTGGCGCTGGTGTTTCCAGTGCCTGAGGCACACAGCTTCTGTGAAGCTGTACCACGCCGGGACAGTCATTGATGGTCAGGAGACTCCGTCAGCCGGGAGCCTGACCTGCGTTGATGAGCGTCGCCCCGCCGTGCGCGCTGAGCTCATCGGCCAGATGTCGGCCGAGCGCGGCCGCAGCGTCGAGCGTGCCGGCCACCGATGCGACGACTCGCTGCTTGCCGTCGGGTGAGAGGACGACGCCGTCCGCCACAAGCTGGTCTTCTTCGACGCGCGCCCAGACGCCGACCGGGGCATGGCAGCCGGCGCGCAGCGCGGAGAGGCAGGCGCGTTCCAGCGTGACTTCGGCGCGGGCCACCGGATCGCTGATCCGGCCGAGCAGCTCGATCAGCGGCGTATCGTCGGCGCGGCACTCGATGCCGATCGCCGCCTGACCGACGGCCGGCAGCATCTCCGGCGGCCGCAGCACGAGGCTGATCCGGTTTGCGAAGCCGAGCCGATGCAGCCCGGCCTGAGCCAGGACGATCGCATCGAACTCTCCGTCATCAAGCTTGCGAATCCGCGTTTCCACGTTCCCCCGGATGTTCTCCAGTTGCAGGTCGGTGCGCTGATAACGCAACTGAGCCTGCCGCCGCAGGCTGCCCGTGCCGATCCGTGCCCGGCAGGGCAGCGCCGCCAGTCCGGCGATGCTCGATCCGGCCGGGAGGATCAGCGCATCGAACCGCTGCTCGCGCTGCGGAATGCCCGCCAGCCGGAGTCCGGGAACCGCATCGGTCGGCAGGTCTTTCAAGGAGTGGACGGCGATGTCGGCGCGGCCGTCGAGGACCGCCCGCTGCACTTCGCGCGTGAAGACGCCGACGCCTCCCATCTGCGACAGCGGCTGCGTGCGATCTGTGTCCCCAGTGGTTGTCACCTGGACGAGTTCGACTTCGATCCCCGGTGCGGCGGATCGCAGCAGGGACGCGACGTGTTCGGACTGCCACAATGCCAGGTTGCTGGCGCGGGTGGCGATGCGGACACGGGTTGGGAAAGTCGCGTCGATCAAGTTTCCGTCCGATGCACAGCTGCGTGAATGACTCAAAAGGGGCCGGTCGGCACGTCCGAAAACGGCTGTGTTGCAGCACCGAGGCCGCGGGCGAGGACAGCAACGTTGACGGTCGCGCCCGCTTTTTTTAACAGCGAAGCGGCGCGATGGGCCGTGGTCCCGGTCGTCAACACGTCATCGACCAAGAGGATGCGTACACCGTCGAGTTGAGGCCGGCCAATCAGCCGGAATGCGTCGCGAAGGTTTCGCCGCCGCTCCGATGCTTCTAATTCGACCTGAGCCGGTGTCCGACGCACTTTCTTGAGTATATGCCTGCCCATAGGGACCTTCAACAGGCCCGCGATGCACGCCGCCAGCGTCTCTGGCGGCAAATGTTGGCTGAGAAGTCGATCGGTCCAATGATGCGGCACTGGCACGACAACATCCGCTCCCGTGACATCGAAGAAAGCCTGTTCGCGAGTTATGAGTAACTCGGCAAGTGCATTCGCGAGAATCGCGCCCTTCTGTTGCTTGACAGTCAGCACCGCGTTTCGCAATGGACCGTGATGAATGCCAAGCGACACAATTCGCTTGAACGCGAACGAATCACGGCTGCAGTGGTAGCAACCTGCACTCGTATTGACATACGGTCCGACCGGCGCGCTGCAGCGGTGGCAGCGATGCGGGTAAAGCGGGGCGACATCGGACTGGCACTCGTCGCACAGCAGCCGAGGAACGGAATCCGCGGCGTGGCGCGAGCGGCCGCACAGCGCGCACGCCGGCGGGTACAGAAAATCGACCGCATCGCCCAGGCTGCGGCGGATGGGGAGTGCGAATCGGCGCCAGTCTCGCGTCGGCATGCCGTCATGATATAACGCGGTGAGGGAGCGCGAAACCGCCAGCAACGGCCGGCCGCGCCGTGAAATGGGTGAGCGGTCTGTATGCGCGAGAGGGTGATCATTATCGGGGGCGGACTGGCGGGGCTGGCGGCGGCCGTCTCGCTGACGGACCGCGGCCTCTCCGTCACGCTGCTCGAAGCCCGGCAGCGGCTTGGCGGCCGCGCGGGCTCGTTCGTCGATCCGGACTCCGGCGAAACTCTCGACAATTGCCAGCACGTCAGCCTCGGCTGCTGCACCAATCTCGCGCACTTCTGCCGCACCGTCGGCACCGATGCTCTGTTTCGAACGGAGCGGGAATTGACGTTCATCGGGCCGGATGGCAAGACATGCCCGTTCCGCGACCTGCCGCTCCCCGCGCCGCTGCATCTGCTCGCCGCATTCCGCGGGCTGACCTATTTGAATGGCCGCGAGCGGAGTCTCCTCGTGAAAGGCTTGCGCGCCCTTGCGCCGCCGCTGTCCGCCGCCGACAGCAGGCTGCCGTTTCGCGCCTGGCTCGATGCGCATGGTCAGACGCCGCGCCTGCAGGAGCTGTTCTGGCATGTCGTGCTCGTCAGCGCCCTCAGCGAAACGCTGGACCGGATCGACACGGGGCACGCGCGGAAAGTGTTCGTCGATACATTTCTGGCCAATCGTGCCGGATGGCGCGTGCAGATTCCCACGGTTTCGCTGGACGAGCTGTATGGCGACCGGGTGCGGGCGTGGCTGGAACAACGCGGGTCGCAAGTGCGAACTGGAACAGCGGTCCGCATGCTCGACATGCAGGACGGGCGAATCGCTGAGGCCATGCTGCGCGACGGCGAGCGCGTCACCGGCGACTCATTCATCCTGGCAGTGCCGCACTGGCGGGTCGCAGAGCTCCTGCCATCCGAATTGGCAACCCGCCAGGAGATCCAGCGGCTCACGAGCATTGAGACGGCCCCGATTTCCAGCGTGCACATCTGGTTTGACCGCCCGATTACGGACCTGCCGCACGCCGTGCTCGTCGGCCGGTTGAGCCAATGGGTGTTCAACCGAACGGCGATCTGGGGCGGTTCAGACGGTGACGGCTGGTGTTATCAGGTTGTAATTAGCGCGAGCCGTGACGTGCGCGAGCGCGGACAGGCCGACGCGGTCGCCACTGTATTGGACGAACTGCGCGGGATCTGGCCTGCGGCGCGCGAGGCCGTGATATTGCGGTCACGGGTCGTCACCGAACAGCGGGCGGTCTTCTCGCCGACGCCCGGAGTGGATGAACTGCGACTGCCCCAGCAATCCCCTGTTTCGAACCTGCAGTTTGCCGGCGATTGGACGCTCACCGGCTGGCCCGCCACGATGGAAGGGGCCGTCCGCAGCGGATACCTGGCGGCGGAGAACGTGTTGCGACAGCTGGGGAGGCCCGCGCGGGTGCTGCAACCGGACTTGCCGGTGTCGTGGCTGGCCCGTCTGGCGATGGGTCTTCCGAAAACCCTCAACTAGCCGCGACCGTAAGGGAGCGCAATGCGCTCCCATACGGTCGCGGCTAGTAAACGCCTTGCGGCTCCAACCAGGTTGCCGTCTGCGCGGGTTGGCCACCGACGATGTCCGGCGACGTGCGGATGAGTGTCGGTTTGAGAAGTGACCGTTCGGCGAACTCCGCGGCCGTGCCGTGACGCCAGACGCCCGCCGGCAGGATGCGCTGCCATTCGAGGGCGAGACGCCCCATCGTCCATCGCGCGTTGATGTCCTGCAGCGGCCGTAGGCGCTCGACACCATCCGCACCCCGATACAGCATGGCGTCGATGCCGACAGGGCCGAAATAGCCTGTCTGCTGGATGGCATCCACGGCGCGCTGCTGCACTTCAATGGCCGGTTGCCACACGGCGCGTTCCGCCACCGAGAGTCCGAAGGCGCTGCCGAGGTAGTTCCCCGCTGGTCCGGTCAAGAGTTCGGCGATGCCATCGAGCACCGGAGGACCGGTGGGCGGAACCGTCCATTGCAGTCCGGCCTCGCGAACCCGTTCGACCCACGGTTCATAAGCCAGCCATTCGCCGGCCGCCAGTCGCTTGTTGATCCACCCGGCGGAGTTCTGATCGGGAACCGGACCGGTCCCGACGATTCGCTGCCGCGCGGCGCTGCTGAACTCGGACTTGATGACCCAGCGTGCGTGCGGACCGACGTTTCGCAACGTCTCGCCCAGTTCGGCATGCGACGTGACGGCGCGAGCCCCTGGGAGTCCGACGTCCCAGCGCGTCTCCAGTTCGCAGGCGAACCGCCGCGAATTCGCTCGCACCACTGCTCCGTCCGGTGGTGCCGCAACGTTCGCGCGCACCTGTTGCCCGAAGCGCCGCAGCTCCTCGGTCCAGCCCCACGGAACGAGCGCAAGATTCGGAGGGACCGCCGCAGCGTCGTCGACCCCTCGAACCAAAGACAGCCCCAATTCCGCCATGCCGATCCAGAACGTTTTGGGGACCGACGACGAGCACCAGACGGCGTCACCCGGCTGACAGAGGGGGAGCCAGCAGGCGGCGAGTTCGGCCGAACGGCGGTGGACATCCAGCGGCAGATTCCGCCGATCGCCGGCAATCTGCCGCTCGAAATTCAGGTTGGCGACGAACAGACGTGACATCGAAGCGTATGGAATTGGGACTCTGCCGATCGTAGCGATCTTGAGAGCGGGTGGGTCGGAGGTCCCCGCTTTCCGGGCGTTCGGGTTGTGTCGAAGCCACTGTGCGCGACGATCGTATCAGGGTTGCGACGCTTCACGAACGTAACGATGGGCCGGATTGCCGGGCTGCACGAGGCAGCCTCGGCCGTTCCGGAGTTTGACGTCGGATGTTGATGAAACTCATGCCGCTGGCAAACCGCAGCACGCTCCAGGGGGGCGGCCCGTTGTTGTGGATGGCTCTGGTCGCGCTCAGTGCGTCGACCGGCTGCATGTCCGGCTCCAACACGCCGGACTCCGTCATCCGCGGCTCCATGCCGGACACCACGTCCGAAGCGGGCCCCGACCTGCTCGTCGTTTCCGCGACGAAGGTCTGGTCGGAGACCGGCATCGAGTTGGCCGCGGGTGAATCCATCAACTTCACGGCCCGCGGGGAGATCGTCGCCGGGCCGGGCCGCGGGCAGACCGAAGCCACCCCGGCCAGGATTCCACCAGAGGGGACGTTCCTGTTCGACGAGACCGTCATCGACCGCAATTTCCCGCTGCCGGCCGCGGGCGGCGGACCCGCTCCCTGCTACGGCCTGATCGGCCGCATCGGCGACGGCGAGCCGTTCTTCATTGGCCGCACGCGCAGCATCGTGGCGCAAAACGCCGGCAAGCTGCAGCTCGGCGTGAACGACTTCGACGTCTCCGACAACAGCGGCGAGTTCCTGGTGCAGATCGAGTTGGGCGGAACGGCGCGTCCGGTGCTGCAGGAGCGCATCGTGGAGACCACGGCCGAAGGCGCAGCACCCGCGCCGAACAGTTCGGTCGTCGTATTCTATGTCGACGGTCTGCGCCCCGACGTCATCCGCGAAATGGCCGCGCTCGGCCACCTGCCGAACATCCGGCGTCAGTTCCTCGAGAACGGCGCATGGGTCGAGCATGCGTTCACGGCATTCCCGTCGGACACGATCACCTCGAACGGCACGATGTGGACCGGCTGCTTTGCCGACCGCCACGGCATCAAGGGGCAGGTCAGCTTCTCGCGCCGGCGGCTCGATGCCCAGTCGTTCCTCGATCCTTTCGGGCCGCAACGGAGCGCTCAGTGGCTCTCGCCGTCCGGCGCCGACCTGGCGCTGCGGTCGTCCCAGGCGACGGCGATCGGACTGACACTCGGTACGGATGCTCGCGACGAGTGGCTCGACTTGCGTCACAGCAGCGTACCGCCGCTGTACGAACTCTTGCGGAATCGCGGCCACGACTGGGCCGTGGGCATGCTGCCCGTGATGACGGAGGTCCCGCCTCCGCTGTGGAGCCGCAGCATGGCGCGGTACATGCCGTACTTCCAGGCCCAGAAAGCCTGGGAGTACATGGACGATGCCAACGCCGACTACGCGATCCGCGGCCTGCTGGCCAGGCGCGAGCCGGTGACGATCATCTGGTTGCCGGAGACGGACTCCTGCAGTCACAAGTGCAGCCGCGGCCAGTTCGGCGTCGCGCGACGGACGATCGCCCGGGTCGACGAGCTGGTGGGAGGCATCGTCGAGGAACTGCGGGCGCAAGGTCGCCTCGAAAGCACGTACCTGCTGATGGTCAGCGATCACGGTCACGTCGGCGGCCACGACCGGCACCTGTCGCACTTCGACCTGGCGACCGATTTCTTCTTCCGCCCGCGCGTCGTCAACTCCCAGGGGCAATGGGCCGGAGGCGGACTCGGCGTGTCGGTGCACATGCACCGGCATTGGAACCGGCACCCCGAGGATGGAGCGAAGGAGTTCGTCTTCATCGACGCCGAATCCGACGGCGTGGCGCGCGTCTATCTGCCGCGCGGTCACTACCGCTCGCACGCCTGGCAGGGGGAGGAACGTCCTGGCGACCTGCTGCGTTACCGCCTCGACGACGGCCGCGACCTCATCGACCTGCCCCGATCCCTCGCCAGCATCCACGCCGTCAACGGCGGCGGGGTCGTCGATCAGCCTGTCGATCTCGTGCTGATGAAACTGACCGACACGTCCCTGCTGCTGACGACCAACGATCGCGGGCAGGCCGTCATCGAGCGGCGGCGGTCGGAGGACGGCCGCTGGGAGTATCGCTACTTCACCGTGATGGACGTACAGCCGACCGAAGACGGCCACGTCCACTACGAAGAGCATTGGGGAACGGAGTCCGATCCGCTGGAACTCACGCAATCCGTGTCGCCGTCCCTGCTGGCCGAGTTCCACGACGAACGCTTCTGGCTGGAGCTGACCTGCAAAACCCGCTATCCGGACTCCGTCGTGACGTTGGCGCGGCATATGCTCTGGGACGAGGAACTGGAGGCCGTCGAACGCGAACACGCACCGGACCTGGTCGTGACGGCGCGTTCGGGTTGGTATTTCTCCACGGATGCCTCGCCCGGGACGATGCACGGCTATCCATTGCCGGAGGCGATGCGGGCGTCGTTCTTCGTCAGCGGCCCGCGGGTGCGGCGCGGTGCGCGGATTACCGCGCCGGCGCGGCTGGCCGACTTGACGCCGACGATCCTCGACATGGTCGGACTGTGGGACGAAGCGTCGCAGGAGACGACGTTTGACGGTCACCCGCTGCGCTCGATGTATCGCGGCTCGGTGGAATACGCGGCCACGCCGACGCCGGTCTACTGGCCGGACGTCGACCTGCAGGCATGGCGCCGATTGACCTACACGCCGCTGGAACGGTCCACCCTGATGCCACGGTCGATTCACCGCCCGTCGGCACTGATCGACATCAACAACATCGCCTACGGCGCCGCGCTCATTCCTGACATGAGCATTTTCCGGCTGATGGACGATGCGATCTCGCCCATCTCCGGCGGCCGGCAGCCAATGACCGCTCTGGCCGACAACTTCGAAGGGTTCCTCAGGAAGCGACGGAATCCGCTGGTCTCGCAGGTGGCACAGGTCCCGGATGTGCCGGGAGTCGCGCTGGCAGACTACAGCGTCACGTCGCAGGGGAACCTGCAGCGGATGGACCGCGCCATCGACTGGGTGCAGAACGCCGGAGAATCCATCGACCAGAAACTGGCCGCACCCATCAAGCGCGAGACGCTGCCGCTGACGCGTCCCATCAATCGCTCGATCGACGCCGCCCAGCAGGGGTTCTGGGAGCTGTACCGCTTCGGACAACGGACGGCAATCAAGGTGGTGGACGAGATCGTCCTCAATGGCGTGGAAGACAGCACCGGCCGAGTGCTGAATGCGATGGACCCGATCCCGAACGAGGTGCGGCTGTCTGCGGAGGATTCGGGATCCGGGATTCAGGACTCAGGGGCGGGACACATCCCCCTCTCCCCCGCGAAAAGCGCAGAAGACAGCCGCGACGCGATTCGGGGGAGAGGGCCGGGGTGAGGGGTCCAGAATTGGTCATTGCGCGCTGCGTCGCTAAGCTGAGCGCATGAATTACGATGCGCTGCTGGTGGTCGGCTTCGGCGGTCCGGAAGGGCCGGACGATGTCATGCCGTTTTTGGAAAACGTGCTGCGCGGGCGCAATGTTCCCCGCGAACGGATGCTCGAAGTCGCCGAGCACTATCAGCACTTCGGCGGCGTCAGCCCGATCAACGCCCAGGTCCGCGCACTCATCGCGGCTCTCGAACCGGAACTGCGGGCACACGGCATCGACCTGCCGATCTACTGGGGCAATCGCAATTGGCACCCGTTGCTGCCGGACACGCTGCAGGCGATGTCGACGGCCGGCGTGCAGCGTGGACTCGCGTTCTTCGTTTCCGCCTACAGCTCGTACTCAGGCTGTCGCCAGTATCGCGAGAACGTCGCCGCCGCGCGAGACGCCACCGGACCGGCGGCGCCCGAGATCGACAAGCTCCGTGCGTTTTACAATCACCCGGACTTCGTCGCGGCCAACGCCGACCGGCTGCGCGACGCGCTGAATCAGCTCCCTGAAGCAGAACGGAGCACGGCCCGAATTGCATTCACGGCGCATAGCATTCCGTCGTCAATGGCCGCCGGATGCGATTACGAACGCCAGCTGACAGAGACCGCGCGGCTGGTGGCCGAAGAGTGCGGCATCCGTGCGGATCGCTGGCGGCTGGTGTATCAGAGCCGCAGCGGGCGTCCGGAAGACCCGTGGCTCGCGCCCGATATCGTCGATCA
>JAEUIG010000204.1 GCA_016795125.1 Planctomycetaceae bacterium
GATTGGAGCCGCTTTCGCAGTTCCGCGAGACGTGTGCGTGGAACGCGGGCGAAGGGCTGGACGATGATCCAGCAGCGTTCGAGGACGTGGTCCCAGGTGACGACCGAATCGTACAGGCCCGCGCAGACGACGGGCATGGCAAAGTCGTCGATCGCGGCCGCGGGGAGGCGTTCCCAGCAGGCGCCGAGTTCGTAGCCCAGGAGCCCGGCGATGCCCCCTTGAAACGGCGGCAGCCCGGCAACGGGGTCTTGCCGGTGTTCGGCCAGGCCGGCACGGAACTCGCCGAACGGATCATCTCCATGAGTGGCGCGATCCCGCACATAAAGGCGCTGGGGATCGGACATCAAGAACGAGTACCTGCCGCGTTCCGCATCGCGCAGCGCGCTGTCCAGCAGGACGACGCCCGGCCGGTCCGCCAGCGCCGCCAACGCATCGACGACAGCCGGAGCCGGGGACAACTCTTCAATGAGTGGACGCCGATCGGGCATTCACCACCGGATGCACGGAACGGACCGAACGAAACAGGGGAACCGCGAATTGACGCGAATATGAACCCGCGAAAGGAACGAAAGACGCGAAAACTTCAACGTCAGGAAGAACCGCTAATACGCGCTAATAACCGCTCATTCAAACTTCGAACATTGTGCACTTTTTGTATTCGCGCTCATTAGCGTGCATTAGCGGTCCCTCATTTTTCTGCGTCAGTTCGCGTTCATTCGCGGTTCCCTTTTCGCCGTTGTCCGAGTGTTCCGTAGTTCTCACTCGGCCGGCTTCTTTTCGAAGACGACGACGTGCTGGCGGGGGAGGCGATCGATGGTCTCTTTCCACGCGAGACCGAACTCGGGCTGGTCCACTTCCAGCTTGACCTGCGCTTCGCTCATTTTGTGGACGTCCAGGATGGGGACCTGCGGATCCTCCTTGCGGTACTCCACGAAGGCGACGCGGCCGCCGGGCTTGAGCGATTTGGAAATCGCGAGCAGCATCTCGTACGGGAAATTGAACTCGTGATACACGTCGACCATGATCGCCAGGTCGACGGATTCGTCGTCGAGCTTCGGCGACTTCACGGTGCCGAGGACTGGCGTGATGTTGGTGATGCCGGACGCACGGCAGCGATCGGCGAGCGCATCGAGCATCTCCTGCTGGATATCAACCGCGAGGACGGTGCCGTCCGCACCGATCCGGTCGGCGATCATCGCACTGATGACGCCGGACCCGGCGCCGATGTCCGCCACGACCATGCCCGGCTCCAGTCCCAGGCTGTCGACCAGCAGGGTCAGCCGCTCTTCCTGCTCACGCTCGGGGCGTTCCAGCCAGGCGATGCCCTGATGCCCCATGACCCGCGCAATCTCGCGGTCGAAGTAGAACTTGCCGATGCCGTGCGGATCATGCTCCCTGCGGCGCTTGTAGCGCCCGGCAGGCGTGGACGCTGCGGGTTCGTCGGCAACGGTTGCCGGGGGAACCATCGTCCCTGCCAGCAGCAGGATCAGGCCGATTGAAGCGAGTCGCATGCGTCGCTCTGCTTTCTGCGAATGAGCAAACTCCGGGCAGCGTGCGGCGACTGATCGGGATGTGTCGTCAACCGTGCTGCGCACCGTCGCCGTTCTGCGGGACGACAGCCCGCCACTCCTCCGGCGACAGGAGGGTGGCGTCGTCGACCAGGAATTTAGGAATGCCGTCGACCACCGGATATGACCGGCGGCAGTCTGCCGAACGACAGACATAAGCATCGTCCAGGCGCGCCACCTCGACCCGGCAATGCGGGCAGACCAGTATGACGCCGAGGTCGCGGGAGTGTTTCATGGAGAGGGGCGAAGGTGCAGAGGGGCAAAGCGGCAAAGGAAGGACGGCTCGCGGACATCGATTCCTGTGACTGCTCTGCGCTCGCACTCCTCAATCACGCGTTGGAGATGTTGTCAGTCGTTTCGATCCGTCGTCGATCCGTCTTCATTGGCAATGGAACAAAGGCACTCGGAGGAACCAGGGCCGCTTTCCCTTTGCCCCTCTGCTCCTTTGGTCCTCTGCCCCTTCTCTCAGAATCCCCTTGCCGTGCGGATGTCGTCCATCGTCCGCAACTGGTAATCGATGCCGACGTAATCCAGCACCGAACAGAGTGAACGGACGGCGACGCCCATCCCATCCGGTCCGCTGAAGCCACCGAACTGGCCGCCTCCCTTCAGGTGCGGCTCCAGTTCCAGGAACACGCCGGGGGCGCCGAGCTTCTGCATCCGGGCGGTCAACTCCGGCAGCCGGCTGCGGAGGTCGCGCAGGATCTGCTCGTGGGCCGAGTCGCCGAAGCTGGCGGGAACGAAGTTCTTCAGCCGCTCTTCATCGACGACGCCGGTCCACGTCAGCGAGGGGTCGACCTTGTAATCCTTGATGTGCGACCAGCCGATCCAGTCGCGCATCGCCTCGTACTCGCGGTAGACCTCCACCCAGTTGAGGTTTTGAGAGGAGAGATTGCCGCCGTCGAAGATGCATACGAGGTTCGGCCGCTTCGCCGCCGAGGCCAGCGCGGCGAGAAAGCGGCCGTTCTGGCCGATGAGGTTGGCTTCGACTTCGAGTCCGTAGGTGATCCCGTGTTTGCCGCAGGCGTCGGCGATCTGGCCGATTTGTTCGGCGGCCTGCTCGACATACGGCTGCGGGTCTGCCCCGCGCGGGTGGTAAAAGGAAAACCCGCGGATGAACTTCGCCCCCAGGGCGAGCGCCGCGCGGATCGTCTTCGCCACCTCGGTTTCAAGGTACTGGGCGAACGGGACGTACTTGTTGTGCGTGCCGTCGTCCTTGTCGAGCAGCTTCACCTTGCCAATCCGGGCGCCGATGCTGGCCACCCGCATGCCGTACTCGGACTGGATGTCCTTCAGGGTGCGGAGCTTTTCGTCGCTGAGATCGACAACGTGCTCGACCGTGCCGGCCCCGGTGACGTCGATAAACCGCGGGGAGTAATAGCGCAGTCCCAGGCCGGCGAGCACTGCCATCTGCTCGACGGCCGTTTTGCGATTGGCGGCCTCATCGGCAAAAGCGCTCAGGACAATGCTCGGACGTTCGGACATGGGAGATTGGTGGTCGGTGATCTGTGATCGGTTGTCGGTAAACATTATAGGGGAAGCGGATGCGGTCTCCAGCGAGCGCGTCGGAAGCCAGGAACCATCCGCTGTCTGTTTTGGGAACCGGGCAGCGGATGCTCCCGAAGCCACGTTCCGCTTTCGGCTTTCCGCTTTCCGCTTTCCAACACCGTCTTGCCCGCCCCGCGAAATCGCCGCTACGATGCTGCCGCACAGAATAGTACCGGGAGACTCGATGTTGACTGCTCGTATTCCAGCCATTGTTCGACACATCACCGTGGTGCTGAGCCTGGGATGGACGATCTCGCTGGGATCGGCGGTGGTCCGGGCAGATGCCGTTGACGACTACAACG
>JAEUIG010000206.1 GCA_016795125.1 Planctomycetaceae bacterium
CCCGGATGGGAGTCACGAAAGAGCGGATTCGTCAGCTTGAGTCGCGTGCCTTGCAGAAGCTTCGCAAGATCGCGAACGAGGAAAAGCTGGACATTCCAGGCGTGTAGCGCGGGGACGATCGTCCACGCAACTGAGATCGTCCGCGCATCGACAAGCCACGGGGTTCCCAAGATTGAACCCCGTGGCTGCTTTTTTTTCGGAGGCGACTATGGCGAGCTGCTCCCCTTTCGACAGACTCACGATGCCGTTGGCCGCCGTTACTTCGACACCGGCCACCATTGATCCAGACGTGACGACAGCCGGGCGACGACTTGGGGATGCTCATCGGCGAGGTTGTGCTCTTCGCGTGGATCGGCCGCAAGGTCGTAGAGTTCCGGCGGCACGCCGGCGGTGACCGGGGCGATCAGCTTCCAGTTTCCTTCAATGATCCACCGGAACAGCAGGCCCGACACGGGATCGTCGATGTCCGGCATGTCGTGCTCGTAGATTTCTCCGAACACGGCGTCGCGATCGCATTTTCCGTCTGCCGCACAGACTGACAGCAGATCGATTCCCGGCAGTTTCGCACGTGGCGTGGCGCCGGTGGCCGCGGCGATCGTCGGGAACAGGTCGATGCTGCTGACGAGCGTGTCGTCGTAGCGTGCCGGTGCAATCTGATCCGGCCAGCGCAGCATGATCGGCGTGCGGATGCCTCCTTCGTAGGGTGAACGCTTGCTGCGCGCGGCAAACTGCGGCGACTCCGGGTTCTGGATCCAGCCGTTGTCCGCGACGTAGACCACCAGCGTGTTCCGCTCCAGGTCGTGCGCTTTCAGAGCATCCAGCAGTGCACCACAGGTTTCGTCAAATAACTCGCACATTGCGTGGTAAGCGGCGATGTGTTCCGAAATGCCGTCGCCGCGGTACTTTGCCAGGAGGCGCTCCGGCGGATTGTGCGGCGAGTGCGGCAACATGGGTGCGTACCAGACGAACCAGGGCGTTTCACGGTGTTCGCCGATGAAGTCCAGGATCGGCTGCACGCCTTCGCGGCCGATCTCCAGTCCGGCGTCGCCGTGTCGCCCGCCGCGCGACGGATCGCCATGCGTCATTCCCTGAGTGAACCCGCCTCCGGCATAGCTTCCCTCCCACCACTTGCCGGTCTGCAGCGAGGCGTATCCGTGCTCGCCGAGCAGTCGCGGGAGGGATTGCAGTGCTTCGAACCTGGCGATGCAGGCGCGATTGAGCCGCAGGTAGTCTTCGTTGCGCGGCCTCGGCGTGCCGGACGTGCGATTCGTTCGCGGGTCGTTCCCGGCAGTCCCGTGCTGGTGGGGATAGAGTCCGGTGATGATCGTCGCCAGCGACGGACGGCAGAGACTCATCGGGACATAGCCCCGGGGAAACACGGCGCTTTCGCGCGCG
The DNA here is from genome assembly GCA_016795125.1 of Planctomycetaceae bacterium. Lineage (GTDB taxonomy): Bacteria > Planctomycetota > Planctomycetia > Planctomycetales > Planctomycetaceae > JAEUIG01. Next base: position 1,396 of record JAEUIG010000206.1, read on the forward strand.
AGCCGGTCCAGGTTCGGCGTTTGGATGCGCGGATGTCCCATGAAGCCGTAATCGGTCCAGGCCTGATCGTCACTGACGATCATCAGCACGTTCGGCGGCGACGCGTGCATGTTCGCAGCCGCAAGACCGACGAACAGGAGCGTCCACGCTAGAATTGCAACAGCTCGCATTCGACACTCCCCAAGGATTTCGTCGCCATACGCGGTTTCGTTGGTCGCAACCGCATTGAATCGCCCCCGCCGCCGCCATGTCAAACCCCCGGCTCGTTTCGATCCAGGTCGGACGTCCGCAAACGTACACGGGTGCGTTTGCCGATGGCGGTCCGCAGTCGTGGACCACGGCGTTCGTGAAGGAACCGGTCGCGGGTCCAGTGTTGGTGCACGCGACGCAGATCGCCGGCGATGCGCAGGTTGATCTGGAGAACCACGGTGGTCCCGACAAGGCCGTCCTCGCGTACTCCGCCGATCACTATCCCCTGTGGCGCACCGAACTGACCGAGCCGGACATGCCGCATGGAGGATTCGGCGAGAACCTGACGATTGCCGGTCTCGATGAAAACTCGGTGTGCCTGGGAGACGTCTGGACGATCGGACCCGTCCGCCTGGAAATCTCGCAGCCCCGGCAGCCGTGCTGGAAACTCGCCCGCCGCTGGAACCGCCCCTGGCTCCTCAAGCAAGTCATCGAGACCGGCCGCACTGGCTGGTACCTCCGCGTGTTCAAGCCAGGGACGATCTCTCCGGAGCTGCCCGTCGTGCTGGAAGACCGCCCACATCCAGAGTGGACGATCGCACGTGCGAATCGCGTGATGTACGACAAGCGCTCGTCGCTGGACGACCTTGAGGAACTTGGGCATCTCCTGGTGCTCGCCGACAGCTGGCGCTCGGTATTCGCCGGCCGCGCGGTGCGCCGCCGCATCGCAATGGACTTGAAGGAATCCTCATGAACGATCGCTTCCGCGAACATGTCGCCCGCCAGTTGCAGGAGATCCGGGCCGCCGGGCTGTACAAGTCGGAGCGGGTCATCACGTCGCCGCAGGACGCGCACATCGCTGTCGCAGGGCAGGCGCGCAGCGTCATCAACCTGTGCGCGAACAACTATCTCGGGCTGGCCGAACATCCCGCCGTGATTCAGGCCGCACACGCGGCGCTCGACCAGTGGGGTTACGGGATGGCGTCGGTGCGGTTCATCTGCGGAACCCAGCAGATCCACAAGGAACTGGAGCAGCGGCTCAGCACGTTCCTGGGTACTGACGACACGATCCTCTACTCCAGCTGCTTTGACGCGAACGGCGGCCTGTTCGAGACGATTCTCGGCCCGGAGGACGCCGTCATCTCCGACGAACTGAACCACGCCAGCATCATCGACGGCATCCGGCTCTGCAAATCGCAGCGCTTCCGCTACAAGAACGGCGACATGGCGGACCTCGCGGCGCAACTCTCCGCCGCGAAGGACGCTCGCTTTCGATTGATTGCGACCGACGGCGTCTTCTCGATGGACGGCTATCTGGCGAACCTGCCGGCCATCTGCGATCTCGCCGACGAACATGACGCCCTCGTGATGGTCGACGATTCACACGCCGTGGGATTCATCGGCCCGCGGGGACGTGGCACTCACGAACACCACGGCGTGATGGACCGGATCGACATCCTTACGGGCACGCTGGGCAAAGCGCTCGGCGGCGCCAGCGGCGGATACACGTCGGGCCGCCGCGAGATCATCGAACTGCTGCGCCAGCGTTCGCGGCCCTACCTGTTTTCGAACACGCTGGCGCCGCCGATCGTTGCGGGCAGCCTCCAGGCGCTCGAACTGCTGACGGCGTCGACCGAACTGCGCGACAAGCTGGAAGGGAACACGCAATTCTTCCGCGAGCGAATTTCGCAGCTGGGTTACGACGTGCTGCCGGGGGTGCATCCGATCACGCCGCTGATGCTGTACGACGCCCCCCGCGCCGCCCGCGTGGCGGATGAGATGTTGAAACGCGGCGTGTACGTCATCAGCTTTTCGTACCCGGTCGTCCCGCAGGGACGAGCCCGCATCCGGACCCAGATGTCGGCCGCACATTCGCGGGACGACCTGGAATTCGCCCTCGAGCAGTTCGCCGCCGTGAAATCCCTGTTCGACTGACCAGGTAGGGTGCGGCTCGCCGCACCGCACTCGCAACGGCATCGGTTCGTCAAGACGCGTCCTACTCCTATTCCGGCGGCTTCTGCTTGAAGTCGCCGGCGGCGAAGTCGTTGGCGGCTTTCGCTTCCTGGGCGGCGGAGACGTCCGGGTTCGGAGTCGCGTCGACTTCGACTTCACCCCGAATCCAGGCGACGGCATTGGTGATCGACTTGAGATAAGCCGGATTCGCCCAGCTCGCTTCGTTATGGCCGAGATTGTTGTAGTACACGCGGCCCGCGCCGTATTCCTTTACCCAGCACACCGGGACGTGGTAACCGTGGGCGGTCGGCACATCGCTCTTGGTCGGGCTGCGCGCGTAGTCGAGGCTCAGCAGGACGCGCACTTTCTCGGGCTGCCAGTGCCGGTACATGTAGATCTCGTCCTGAATGACGAAGTCCTGTCCGAACGGCTGCACGCACGGGTTTTCGGGATCGTGATTGATGAGCGTCACGCTGGCATTCGAGTTCCACGGATGACCGATGAAGGTCCCGCCCATCATGTCCCAGTACGGTTCGTATTCGTGGAACGTGTCGCCGGCCGAGTGGAATCCCAGGACGCCGTGCCCTTTCTGCGGGAGCCATTCCTTGAAGAAGTATTCGCGGTCTTCATCGGCGATCGGCAGATCGAGCGTCGTGTAAAACGCCACGATGTCGTAGTTCTGCAGGTTGGCCTTCGTGAAATCCGCCGCGCAGTCCTGCGTGCAGTCGACTTCAAACTTGCCCGTCTGCTGTCCGAGTTGCGTGAGCGCGATCTCGGCCGGGGCCAGCTTGCCTTCCGGCCGCGTGACGGAGCCGTGCTTGAATCCCGCGCTCTGCGTGACGAACAGGATGCGCGAGGGCTTGTCCGCCGCAGCGGCTGGAGACGTGGGGAGTAATCCGCAGATCACAACAGCAGCGAAGAGCAACGACAGCGGGCGAAGCATGGCGGACTCCTGGAGTGAATGCATGGAGGTCCCCATGATACGCCGGCAGCGCCGGAATTCCGACCGAGTCGATGTGCGAGCTCAGCCCTGCCGACGCCAACTTCCCTCGACCAATTGCAGGCATTCACGCCGCCGCCTATTCTGACCTCGATGGCCTCATCCGGGGGTGGCGCCGACTCGCTGGCGGACTTGCCGGCGCGACTGGAACGGTGGCCGGCGGTTGAAAACGTGCTTGCGGCGCTCGCGCGCGGTGAGAGCGGGACAATCGACGGCGCCTGGGGGTCATCGTGCGCGCTGCTGGCCGGGGCGATTGCTGCGAAGACTCCCGGCACTCTGCTGGTCGTGCTGCCGCGGATCAGCGACGTCGATGATTTCGCAACCGACCTGGCGTGGTATCTGCCGGCCCCGCCGGTGGTGCTCTCGGCCTGGGACGGGCGTCCCGGAGAGCGGTCGATTGCCGACCCGGTGTTCAGCGCGCGGCTGCAGGTGCTGCAATTGCTGGGAGGCGAACCGGAGCGTGGACAACGTTCGGCCCCTCACCCCGGCCCTCTCCCCGCTGAAGCGCGGGGAGAGGAAGGACGAGTGGCGCCGAGAGTGGTCGTCGCCAGCCTGGCGGCCCTGATGCAGCCGGTGCCGGCGCGGCAGGAACGGCAGCAGGCGACGCGGCGGATTTCTCGCGGCGAGACGCTCGACGTCGACGACCTGCTGCAATGGCTGGTGGACCGGGGATTTGAACGCGCCTCCGCGATCGAACGCGCGGGCGAGTTCAGCGTGCACGGCGGCATCATCGACATCTTTGCACCCGGGTCCGACGATCCCGTGCGCATCGAGCTGTTCGGCGACGAAGTCGAATCGCTGCGCTCCTTCGATGCGGAAACGCAGCGGAAGGTCGCCGCACTCGAATCGACAGAGCTGATCGCGCTGGCGCCGGCCGGCGCGGATGCGGCCGAACGGGAAGAGTTGTTTCTCGAGTCGCTGCCGGCCGGCAGTTGGGTGGCGCTGGTCGAGCCGGAAGAACTCACGGCCGAAGGGGACTATTACCTGCAGCGGCTCGGTTCGCCGGAAGGATTGTTCGGCGTCGCGGAGGTGCTGGCCAAGTGCACGGCGCGGCCGTCAGTCACCATATCGGCGGTCAGCGGGGCAAGCTACGACGCGACGGCGCATCTGCAGATCGAGTCGGTCGAGCGGTTCAGCGGACGGAAGTCGGAGGCGTTCCGCGAGCTGGAAGGAGTGCTGTCGCCGACGGAAGCGGTGCTGATCGCCTGCCACAACCTGGCGGAGCGGGAGCGGCTGCACGAATTGCTGCTGCAGAGCGTACCGCAGTTGCGGGACCGGACGCGGCTGTGCATCGGCACGGTGACGCGCGGTTTTCGACTGGTCTCGGAAAAGCTGCTGGTCCTGAGCGACCACGAGCTGTTCGGTCGCGTGGATATCCGGCGAGCGGCGCGGCGGCGGCGGCCGGAAGGTCGCGCGATCGACAGCTTCCTCGATCTGTCGCCGGGGGACCTGGTCGTGCATCTCGCGCACGGCATCGGGCGGTTCCGGGGACTGGAGCTGGTGAAGCGCGGAGTCGGCGCGGGGGGCATGAATGCTCCCGCCGCCTTCCGCAAGGAAGGCGAAGACAAGCCGGCGCTGGAGGAGCACCTGGTCCTCGAGTTTCGGGACGGCGTGCGGATTTTTGTCCCGGTGTCGCTGATTCACCTCGTGCAGAAGTACGTCGGCCCCGCCAAGGGGACGCCGG
>JAEUIG010000231.1 GCA_016795125.1 Planctomycetaceae bacterium
TTGTGGTTCGGCTTCGCCACCGGGCCGGCGACTCTCGCCTTGCGTCCCCCGTGCACCGTCTGGAGATTCGGCCGGTTCGCCCACTGCCGATTGATCGTCACTCTGCCCGGACCCGGCACCCTGCTGCGGTTCCTCTCTCAAACTTGATGCACCGCGCGATTGACCCGGGGCGGCGTTCGCCAGCTCGTCCTCAAGCGCCTGTGCAAGGTCGCTGACCTCCGACTGCGCCCGCTCCAGCGTCTCCAGTTCGTCGCCCAGGATGCTCTCGGCCGCCCGGTTGATCCCCTCCTGAAGATTCTCGATGCCCGCGCGCGCCTGCTGCTCGGCGGCGGTGCCTTCCGCGACGAATCCGCGCTTCAACAGTTCCCCCGCCGTCTGCAATGCTTCCTCCGGCTGATCGGTCCGCGACTGACGCACGGCGTCGTACAACCGCTCGGACAACAACGGCTCGGACTGTTCCGACTCTTCGATAATCTCCCGCATCCGTTCCATGACCGACGACAGCCGTGCCTGCTGCTGCGCGAGTTCCTCACCCAGTTCGGCGCGACGGTCCGTGTCCCGCAGCGTGGGACGCGCGTCACCTGCAGGCTGCTGCGGCTGTTCCAGTTCCTGACCGATGGTCCGCTGCGTGTCGGCCAGTTCACGGACGTCGTCCTGCAGGTCGCGGACCGATTCATCGAACGCCCCCGCGGACCGGCGACGGAACTCTTCCTTCATCTCCTCCAGCCGCTGCTGCGCGCGCGTGCCCGAGGTCAGCGCCCGCGACGACTCTCCTTCTTCCAGCGCCTCCGACACGCGTTGCTGGTCGGATCGCGTCTGATCGAGCTGGTTCCGCGCTTCGGCCAGCTCCCGCTGATTCGGCGACTGTGACATCTGCTCGCGCAGCTCGTCGGAGTCGCGCAGCAGTTCCTGCTGCTCTTCCCGCAGGCGCTTCAATTCCCGTTCGATCTCCTCCCGTTCGGCGTCGGACTTCGCGATCCGCCTGCGATCGTCGAGTTCCTTGATCCGTTCGTTGAGGTCTTCCTGTCGATGCGCCAGTTCCCGCAGCCGATTGAGGACCTGCAGCTGCTCGCGATTCTGCGACTGCTGCGCGTTTTCCGCCTGCCGCTCCTGTTCGTAACGATTGCGGTCGTTCCGCAGTTCCAGTTGTGAAAGCTGCCGGTCGAGCCCCTGTCCGCCGCCCCCTCCGCCACCGCCGCCCCCCTGCTGCTGCTGTACGACATGCAGACGGTCGCGCAGTCGCAGCAGTTCCTGATAGGCGGACTGCGCGGAGTTTCGTGCGGGCGACAGCGGTGCGACAGCGGCCTCGCTGCCCGCCATGTTCAAATGTTCGGAAGCCGCTGTCATGTGCTCGCCGGCGAGAGTTGCGTGCTGCTTCGCCGCGGGATCGTCCAGTTGCTCGATCAGCTCGCCCAGCATCGACTGGGCTTCGACCTGCGAATCCTCGATGACTTTGGTCTCTTCCCGATATTTGGCGATCTCGCTCGTGACCCGATCGGCCGGCCAGGCGCGGAACGAGTTCCAGGAGGCGATCACGATCTGCCGCTGGAGGTCGACCAGTTGCTGTGCCGGGTTCTGCTGGCCACCTTCCGCACCGCCGCCACCGCCGGACTGCGGCTGCCCTGGCTGCTCGCGGTACTCTTCGTCGAAGTGCCGCACCTCGGCGAAGAACACGTCGCCGAACGTTCGGCGCACTTCTCCCCGTGCATCCAGATCGTCGGCATAGAAGCTGTACGACAGGAGATCGCGCGCCTGCGGCTGCAACTCCTCCAGAGTCAGAAGATGCGACATCATCGTCTCGGACTCCGGCGGCGCACCGGTCCCATTGCCGAGCGTGATCGTCTGCTGTTCTCCCGTCGGAGTCTGCACGACCAGTCCGTATTCCTGAACGCCGAAGTCGTCCCACGCTGTCGCCTCCAGCGACAGTTCTTCCAGCGGAGAGACCTGCGCATCGCGGGACGGGAACTTGACGGCCAGTTCCGGCGGCCGATTGGGCAGGAGTGTCACGTGAAACACAACCGGGTCGCGGAGAGCGCGGCCGGCATCGTCGGCGACGATGAGTTCGAGAGTCTGCGACTCGGTCGGCTGCCAGGTGGCGGACGCGGTGACGTCGTCCGTGTCGTCGGTGGTCACTTCGAGCGGGGCGAACGCACCGAATGCCAGCGAATCGCCGGTTTCGGGTTTCAGCGAAGCGGACACGAGGGGCTTGTTGAACCGGCAGACCAGCGTGAGCGTCGCGCCTTCGAGGAGACTGATGCGACGGACATCTTCGAGCCGCTGTTCGCCGCGGCCGGTATAGGCCGGCGTGAGGATGATCGCATCGGCGCGGACCAGGGCGGGGTACTCGAAGGTTGTCACCCGATACTCGGAGGAGCTTCCCGTCGCCGAGTCGACGAAATAGGTGAGATCGCTGCGGACTTCGGCAATGCGGCCGCCGAACAGACCGTCGTCCAGACTGCGCGAGAGTGTCAGCCGAGTCGCCTGCCCCTGCGGGTCCGTCGTGACCAGTACGGCGCTGGTCGGCGGCGTTCCCGGAAATCGGGCGGTGACCACCAAGCTGCGGCCGAGCTCGAGGTCGATGTTGCCCGGTTCGACGACGATTTCTGTCGGCGCATCGCTGGGGGCCAACACAGCGGCTGACGGTGGCTCCGCCTGATTGGAAGCGTTCCGCACCGCCCATACCGATGACGCCATAAAGGCGACCATGGCGGCCATCTCGGCGAGCTTCCACCACCGCAGCCGGCGGGTGGGGACCACTTCGGTCCAGGCATGTTGCCGAGAGTGGTCGACGACATCGGCCAGCACCTGCTCCTGCAGGTACGTGTACGACTGCTCCGCGCCGTTCGGCTGCTGTCCGACGGCCGTCAGCAGGCGGGAGTCGAGGTCAGGAAACTGCCGTTCGATTTCGACGGCGGCCCGCTGCAGGTCCGCCGCCCGGGGACGCAGGAACCACAGTCCGGCGGCAATGATGCCCAAAGTACAGGGGACCGACCACCACAAAGAGGCGGGACCGACACGCAACGCCGCCAGCACCGCGCAGCCCAGGCCGGCAATCAGCCAGGCGGCGGTGTCAAACCGGAGGCTGGCAAGCCGGCGTTGCCGCCGCGCCACCTCTTCCAGGCGCCGCACGAGACGGGAGTCCGACATCCGCGGTCCTCTCCTCGATCAGCAGGTCTCAGGTCCACTGATTCTAGCCGGTGCCGTCGCCAAGACCATCAGAAACGAGGTGGTGGCCGGATAGCCCCACATGCACCTTTGCTTTTCGTTGTGTCCTTTTTGTCGTCGCGGTCCAATGCTTTTGCCAAAACACGGGAGGACCACAACGGCACGACGGACACGACGTAAGGGCAAAGCGGCGAAGAACCTCAGCGAACCCGGGAAACTTGCCATGGTCGCCGCTCCGCCTTTCGGTTTGCATCCGATCCCTCTAAAATCCGGTGCAATTCCGGGGGCGCCTCGTGCGGAGTCCTGTGCGTCCCCCGACTGACAGGAGAACTGAAGGTGCGCTGGACGCAGACTTTAATCCCGACGATGAAGGAAGATCCGTCGGATGCCGAGATCCCGAGCCATCGGCTCATGCTGCGGGCCGGGTTGATCCGGCAACTGATGGCAGGGGCCTATACCTACCTGCCGCTGGGGTACCGCGCGCTGCGCAAGGCCGAAGCCATCGTCCGCGAGGAGATGGAGCGGGCGGGGGCGGTCGAAGTCTTCATGCCGGCTTTGCAGCCGATCGAACTGTTTGAACGGACCGGGCGCAAGTCCGCGTTCGGCAACGTGTTGATCAACTTCCTGGTCGCCCGCGGCGATCGGAAGGTGCACATGGCGCTCGGGCCGACCCACGAGGAAGTCGTGACCGACCTGGTGGCGCATCACATCAGCAGCTACCGGCAGTTGCCGCTCACGCTGTACCAGATCCAGACGAAGTTCCGGAACGAGGAGCGGCCGCGATTCGGCGTCCTCCGCACCAGCGAATTCCTGATGAAGGATGCGTACAGCTTCCATTCGTCGCTGGCGCAGCTGGAAGAGACGTACCGGAAGATGTACGAGGCGTACTGCCGGATCTTCGCGCGCTGTGGCCTCGATTACGTGGCCGTGGAGGCCGAGAGCGGCCCGATTGGCGGAGATGCGTCCCACGAGTTCATGGTGCCGGCCGGCAACGGCGAGGACAGCATCGTCCGCTGCGCCAATTGCACCTATGGCGCCAACCTGGAGCGTGCGGAAACCGGCCGAAAGACGCTGCTGCCGACGCCTCCAAAGGAGGCGGCCCCCCTCAAGACCGTGTCGACGCCGAAAGTCACCACGATTGAGCAGGTCGCGAAGCTGCTCAAGATACGTCCCGACCAGATGATCAAGACGTTGATCTACGTGGCGGATGAGCAGCCGATCGCCGTGCTGATCCGCGGTGATCACGAGGCCAATGAGAACAAGGTCCGCCGTGCGCTGAGCGCCGGCGAGATCAAACTGGCCGACGAGCAGACCATCCTGAAAGTCACCGGGGCACCGGTCGGCTTTGCGGGACCGGTGGGCTTGAAGTGCGACATCATCGCCGACCATGACGTGCCGCTGATCGAGAACGCCGTCGCCGGCGCGAATGCGGCCGATGCACACGTCACCGGAGTCACATTCGGCCGGGACTACAACCTCAAGGCCACGTTCGACCTGCGGAACGCCGGCGACGGCGATCCGTGCCCGAAGTGCGGCAACCGGCTGGAACTCGTGCACGGCATCGAAGTCGGACACGTCTTCAAGCTCGGCACCAAGTACAGCATTTCCCTGAACGCCACGTATCTTGATGAGAAGGAACAGCGGAACCCGATCATCATGGGCTGTTACGGCATCGGCGTGAACCGGATCATCGCGTCGCTGGCGGAGACATCGCACGATGCAAACGGACTGATCTGGCCGCTGGCGGTTGCCCCGTACGAAGTGCTCGTCGTCACCCTCAATGCGACCGACGCTGAGACGACGAAGGTCGCCGAGCAATATGTGAAGGACCTGGAAGCGGCCGGCGTCGATGTGCTCTACGATGACCGCGACGTGCGACCGGGGGTGAAGTTCAAGGATGCGGACCTGGTCGGCATTCCGCTGCGAATCGTGATTGGCGGGAAAGGGTTGCAGCAGGGGCAGGTGGAGATCAAGTGGCGCACGGCCGACGCCCCGGAGATCGCCCCGGTGAAAGACGGCGCCCGCCATGCGCTGCGGATGCTCGCCGCGAAGAAGGACGAGCAGGGCCGGCTGGTGGGATAAGTTGGAGTCCAGCCTTCAGGCTGCTTCTTTCGTCGAGAAGTGAAAAAACAGGAGGGAACAGAGGAAACGGAGAGAGACCGAAGTCATGCAGTTCATATTCCCGCGTCACCAAATGTGACGGCATCGACACGGATCGCAATGACAGAGCAATAAAACTCACAATTGGCTTCGTGCCCTTCGTGACCTTCTGTTTGAGTCTTTCCGTCATTTCGTGTCGACTCAGTTCCCTCCTCAGTTTCCTCCGTTCCCTCCTGTTTTCCCCTTCTTCTTATGTCCAAGCATCGCGTCCTTATCATCGGCGGCGGCTCCATTGGCGAGCGGCATCTCCGCTGTTTCCTGCGGACCGGCGAGGCCGATGTTTCGCTGTGCGAGATCAACCCGGAGCTGCGGGCGCGACTTGCCTCAACCTACACGCTCAGCGGCAGCTTTGGCGATCTGAATGAAGCGCTGGCTGCGCGGCCCGAGGTCGCGGTGATCTGCACGCCGGCGCATCTGCACATCGCGCAGGGCATTCAGTGTGCGCAGGCCGGCGCGCATCTGCTGATTGAAAAGCCGCTGAGCACGTCGCTCGACCGCATCGACGATCTCCTCGCAGTCGTCGCGGAACGCCAGCGGATCGCGGGGGTCGCGTACGTCCTCCGGTGTCATCCCATGCTGGCCGCCATGCGCGACGCCTGGCAGCGCGGGGATTTCGGCCGACCGCTGCATGTCACCGTCTCCAGCGGGCAGCATTTTCCGCTGTACCGCCCGGCGTACCGCAACATCTACTACACCAACCGCGCGACTGGCGGCGGGGCGATTCAGGATGCGCTGACGCATCTCGTCAACGCCGTGGAATGGACCGTCGGGCCGGTGAGCGCCGTGGCGGCGGATGCGCAGCATCTGTGGCTGGAGGGAGTGACCGTCGAGGACACGGTCAACCTGATCGCCCGGCACGGTTCCGTCATGGCGACCTACGGGCTCAATCAGTTCCAGGCCCCGAACGAGACCAGCATCACGATTGCGGGCGAGCAGGGGACGACCCGGTACGAAGCGCACAACTCGCGGTGGGTGGCGGCGCGCGAACCGGGCGCGGCGTGGGAGGTGCAGGCGTCGTGCACGCTGGAGCGGGACGACATGTTCGTCGAGCAGGCGCGCCGCACCTTGCAGGCCGTCGCCGGGAGTGGACCCGTCACGTGCACGCTCGCCGAAGCCCGGCAGACGCTCCGCGTGAATCTGGCTGTACTGGAGGCCGCCGATCATCAGCGCTGGGTGACGCTGGCGTGAGGCTTGTCGGGCCTGCGCTGCGTTGTGAGGGCGACGCTGTGGGTGGCTTGCCCTCACCCCCGGCCCTTCTCCCGGGGGGAGAGGGGGGAAAGGCGGCTCGACGCACGACTCTTAGAGGAAGTCGACGAGGCTGACCTGGAAGAGCCTGGCGGTTCCGGCGAGGGTGTATTGCAGCATGGTCTGTTCCTGCTGCAGCTTGAGGACGGCGTCGGCGAGGTCGGCGCCTTCGATGTCGGTCGCCATCTTCTCCTGCTCGAGTTGCAGGTCCTTGATCCGCGACTCCATCGAGTCCAGGTTCTCCAGTGAGACGGACTGGTCGCCGACGACGTCGAGGATATGGTCCTGCATCCGCTCGATGTCTTCCATGTGCCGGCTCATGGCGTGATTCCAGTCGGCGTTGCCGTTGTTGGCCTCGTCGAGAATCGTCGTCTTGAGCTGGTCGACGATCTGGAACACGTCGGCGGTACCGGCGTAGTCGACCGCTTCGGCTCCGGTGCGGCGGATGGCGGCGCTGTTGACGTTCGTCACCGCGCCGGAAGCGCCGTCGGCGATCTGCTGGTTCGCCGAGAAGTCGATGGGCGTCTGCGTCGCGCCGCCGTCGACCGACAGGGCGCCGTTCGCCGTGATGGCGACCGTGCCTGAGAACCCGGCCGTGATCGACGTCGTATCGAGGAACACGGCTTCCCCGTCCGGTCCGGTCACCTGCAGGTTCGTGTCGCCATTGGTAAAGGCGATCGGCGGACCGCCGTTCAGCGAGATGGTGCCGGCCGCGCCGGTGCCGCTGGTATCGACGATGGTAAGATTGTGCGCGCCCGCCGGGCCAATGACCGTATCGCCGGCGACGGACCCGCTCCCGGCCGCGACTCCCGAGCCGGCCGCGTAAGTCGTCGACGTGTGGATCACCTGCAACTGGCCGTAGCCGGTGGCGCTGTCGATCCCCGTGCCGGGTTCTGCGCCGGTGAGGCCGAGGAACTCCGTGGCCTGGCGACTGCGTCCCTGAAAGACCTCCGCGCCGGAGAACAGCACGTCGATCCGGGTCGTCGGCCGAATCTGCGTCGCGCCGCGGACATCTGAGCCGACGTACGTCACGTTCCCGTTGTCATCAATCGTGAAGGGCGCCTGGTCGCTCGCCGCTCCGCCGAACAGGTATTCGCCATTGTGCCGCGTGTTGGCCAGGTCGATCAACTTGTCGCGGAGGCCGTCCAGTTCCTGAACCAGTGCCTGCCGTTCGGTCGGTTCGATCGACTGCCGGGCCTGCAGCGAAATGTCCTTGACCTTGACGAGGATCTGCTGCGCTTCCACCAGTTGATTGTTGGCCACCCCCAGACGCTGCCGCGTCGTGGTGATGTTCGACAGTTCGGTCTCCATGCGGGCGAGCGACGAGCGCACCCCGATGATGGCCCGCGTCCCGATCGGATCGTCCGACGGCTTGTTGATCTTGGACCCTGTCGACGTCAGCACCTGGTAGTGCGACATCCGCGTCCCGTGCAGCTGCGCGGCACGGATCGTTTGCGCGGAGAGCAGGAGTGGTGTGACTCGGGATACCATGGTCAGAGGTCAGGGGTCAGTGACGGGGATGCCGATTACCATTCGCCCTCACCCCCGGCCCCTCTCCCGGGGGGAGAGGGGGGTACTGCTGACGGTTGCGTGCAGGCGAAGCGCTAGAGGATGGTGAACAGCTCGTCGAGGGTTTCATTGACGGTGGAGATGACTTTCGCGGCCGACTGGAAGCCGCGCTGGTACTGCAGCATCCGCACCAGTTCTTCGTTGGGATCGACGCCTGATTCGCTCTGACGGGAGGCTTCCAGCTCGGCGCCGACGGATTCCAGGTGGGTCGCGGCGTTGGTGGCGTTCAGCACGTCGCTGCCGATCAGTGCGGTGGATTCGGCGAGAAAGTCTTCGAGCGTGAGACTTCCGCCCCCCAGGAGCAGTTGGTCGCGCAGGGCGGCGATGCGGGCGGCGTTGTTGCCGTCGGCCGGCAGTCCCGAGAACGAGACGGCCAGCAGTTCCGGACTGGAGCGGAGATCGTCGCGCACCGACATCAGCCCGACTTTGGTTCCGCTGAAGAACGATTGCAGACCGACCGCCGACAGGAAACCGGCGGTGTCGGCATTGGCGACGACCGGCGTGGAAAACGTGTCGCCGGCGTTCAGTGTGCCAGCGGCGAACGACACGCTGACTCCCTGGCCCACGTCGAGCGCCGCGCCGGGTTCGTATCCCAGACCGACGTTGATTGTCTTGACCAGCGCACCGGCGCCGTTGCGGACTTCCACCTGCAGGCCGGACGTGACGCCGATCTGTCCTGAGCCGACGACCGTGAATTCCAGCTCGTCGTTTGTTGAGCCGGTGTAGCTGCCGGACAGCGCGGCTACGCTGGTGCCGGTGACGGCTGACTGGTCGGGAATCGTTTCGAGCCGGCCGACGAAGTCGAATGCATAACCGTCGTCGGCTCCGATCGCGATTTTGCCGGACTGCGGATCAACGAAGGTCTGCAGGTGATCGACGGCATCAATGGCGGCGGCGACATCGGACAGGCTGTCCGTCGCGGGGTCGATGTCGATCGCCACCATCCGCCGGGCGCCGGTCGCCAGGTCGGTCACGCTGACCATGAGCTGTCCGTTCGCGACGGGGAACGTCGTGCCGGCGCTGGCGAGCGGCGCGTTGACGTCGGCGACTCCGCGCGTCGATTCCAGCCACGATACCGGCCCGTTCTGACCGAGACCGGTGGCCTGCAGCTGGTCGACCTGGCGGATGAAGGTGTCCGCGAAGGTCTGCAGCCGGTCGAGGGCATCGGGGACGATCTGGTTGCGCGCTTCGAGCAGTCCGGCCAGTCGGCCGCCGCTGAAACTGAGCGCGCGGCCGCTGTGGTCCGAATAGATGGCGACTTCGCCGTTCTCGGAGCCGACCGAGACCGTCATCGGCAGCGTTGCGAGTGAAACGCCCCCTTCGCCGAACGACGCCACGTCCTGCTGACCGGCCCATTCCCACGTGCGCACGTCGACCAGCCCCGCCAGGTCGTTCAGCAGCTGATCCCGCTGGTCACGCAGATCGTGCGGTTCGAGGCCGCGACCCTCCTGGATCCCGATGTCGCGGTTCAGCGAGGTGATCTGTTCGGAGAGTTGATTCACGCGGTAAACGGTCGCATCGATTTCGGCGTCGAGCTGCTGCTGCAACTTGTGCATGGCGCCGCCGACGGCGTTGATCTCCTCGGTCAGGTCGTGAGCGGCTGAGACGGCCTGTTCGCGGAGCACGTTGTTGTCCGGGCCGGACGTGACGGCGAACATCCGGTCGAAGAACGTCTGCAGCCGCGAGGAAATGCTGCCGTCCGACGGCGTGAGCAGGGCTTCCAGTCGCTGCAGGGTTTCCAGCTGGGCCGTATTGCCGGCCTGCGTGGTGAGGTTGGAGGTCAGCGACTGTTCGATGAGCGAGTTGCGGATGCGGTCGATGCGCGAGGCGTCGACTCCCGAGCCGATGAGCAGTTTGCCGGAGGGAGTGGGCTGCCGGTCGGAGAGGCGGACGATCTGGCGGTGATAGCCGGGCGTGCTCGCGTTGGCGATGTTGGCGGCGACGGTCTGGAGCGCCTGCTGGTTGGCCTGCAGCGCCGACAGTCCGACCTGCAGCGAATACATACTCATGACCGGCACTCCACGAGTGCCCGCGTCGGGGAATCCTGCCGGTGGCCGTCGGCCGCATAGCGCGATTCGGTTGGCGCCGCCCCCAGCAGATCGCCGAGGATGCCGTCGACGATCTGCCGCTTCTGGACGATGATGGCCATGGCGCCGCGGGACAGTTCGCGGAGGCCGCGGGCGCCGCCGGCGAGTTCGCGGCGGACCGAGACGATGGGCAGCCGCGCCTCGGGCGACAACCGCCCGGCTATGACCGTCAGCGTGGCCGGTCGCTGGCGAATGCCGAGCTGTTCGGCGGCCTGCGTGAGCACCGACTGACGTGCCGTCGCGAGTTCGTCCTGCGCCGACACGAGCGAATGCTGGTGGCGCAGCGCGGCGTCGAGTTGCGTCACGTCTCCGAGAACCGCACTGCGGCGGACGACGAGCAGCGAATCTCGCGCGGACTGCTGCCAGTCGCGCTCGCGCGCGAGATGCCGCAGCAGCGCATCATACGCGGCGCGCGACAACGTTCCCTTCTGGGCCTGCTTGCTGTTCATCCGACATCCTGTCGTTGAGTGCGCCGTGACGTTCGCTAGGTTGAGAATCGAGTTCTCTGCTGCGCCGCTGGTCTGGCAACGTCGTCTCTACTGGTTGTTCTATTCCTGGATGTCGGGGAGTGGGGCATACCGACTGTCGTTTGCCCTCACCCCCGGCCCCTCTCCCGTGGGGAGAGGGGAGATCCTCCTCTGACAGTTGCCCGCAAGCGAACTGTTACTACTCGTAGACGACCCCCTGCGTTCCGCGCTCGGCAGGAGCCTCGCCCTCCCCACTGGTTGTCGTCTGATCCGTGAAACTCTCCGCTTCAGCCCGCGGTTGCCTCTGTCGGCGCCGCGACTTCGACGGGCATCGTTGCGGCCGGCTCGCTCGGCGGCGTGATGTTTTGCTTGACGAGGTCGGAAATGCCAAATGCTCCCTGGCTGGCGATGTGCTGGCCGAGGAACATGTCGAACAAACCGCCGTACACGTCGGAGTTGTCGCCGGCGAACATGCCGTCCTCCGACATGGACTGCCGCATCTCTTTCAGCATCATGGAGACGAACAAGCTCTCAAACTGCTCGCCGACGTCCTGCCCTCCGGCCCCGGACAGCGACAGCGAGCCGGTCGCGGCATCGGCCGAGCGAAACGGTCCGGCGGCGTCCAGCAGCATGCTTGAATTGATGTCCATGTCGGCCTCCGATGCCGGACGTCGTCGCGTGTTGGATTGATACCTGTGACTGTTCGCCGCGCCCTTCGCTCCGCTCAGGGCGTGCCACCCGGGTTGTTACTTGATCTGGAGTTCGGCCTGCAGTGAGCCTTGTTCCTTGAGTGCCTGGAAAATCGAACTCAGGTCGCGGGGTGCGACGCCGAGGGCGTTGAGGGCCTGCGCGAGGTCGGCAACACTTGCCTGTTCATCGATCATCGTCACCGGCGCCCCCGACTCTTCAAAGACATCAATTTGAGTACGGGGCAACTCCAGTGTCTCGCCTTCGCTAAATGGAAGCGGCTGCGAGGCTTCCGGCGTTTCAGCGGTGGTGATGGACAGATTGCCGTGGGTGATGAGCACCCGGGACAGTTTCACTTCGCCACCGATGACGACGGTTCCTGTGCGCTCGTTGATGACGACGATGGCACGGTTATCCGGCATGACTTCGATTTCGCCGACGAGACCGAGGAAACCGGGCATATCGAGCTGGAACTCCAGCGGAATGGTGAGCTGCACCGCGTTCGCGTTCAATTGCAGTGCGACGTCGGGATACGTCTTGTTGATGGCGGCAGCCAGCCGCCGCGCGGTCTCGTAGTCGGGATGTCGCAGCAGGAGGCGGATTTTGCCGTTGCGTCCGACGGTGGAGCAGGTTTCGGCTTCAATCGTCGCTCCGTCGGGAATCCGGG
>JAEUIG010000246.1 GCA_016795125.1 Planctomycetaceae bacterium
CCTGTGGATGCAAGGCGTCGCGGCCACCGATGCGGGAGTTGCCCACTTCGCCGGCATGGTCGAACTCAACGAACTCGACCTGCGCCGCACGCAGATCACCGACGCCGGACTCCTCCATCTCAAGAACTGCGCGAAGATGCAGATTCTGCATGTCGGCGAAACCGCCGTCAGCGCAGCGGGCGCTCGAGAGCTCAAGAAGTCGCTCCCCGCCTGCTACATGCCTCCTTACACCGGCGGTGAGTGAGTCGGGGCCGTCAGCGCTCCGTTGCGGCCGGCCTCCAGCATGCTTTCCAGCTCAGCCGTGCGAACCGGCTTGATCAGGTGCGCATCAAAGCCGGCGGAAAGCGCCCGGCGACGATCCTCCGGCTGTCCATAGCCGGTCATGGCGATCAATCGGACTTGGCTGCACTCCGGATCAGCACGCACCTGCGCCGCCACCTCGTAGCCGTCGATGCCCGGCAGGCCGACGTCCACCAGCGCCGCATTTGGCCGCAGCCGTCGGATCATTTCGGCGCCGCTCAGCCCGTCTTCAGAAACCGACACATCGTGGCCGCTCATCCGCAACAGCGACGACAATGTGTGGCACACGTCGTGATTGTCTTCCACGACGACAATCCGCTGGATCGACGCCGTGCGGGCGGCGACCGGCGGGACTATGCCATTCGACTCGCTGTGCGGTGCCGGACGGCACAGCGGGAGCGTGACGCGGAACTCGCTCCCCTGCCCTGCCCCCGCGCTGAAGGCGCTGACCGATCCGCCGTGCAGTTCCGTCAGCCGCTGCACCAGGGTCAGGCCGATCCCCAGACCTTCGCTGGCGCGCTGATGCGACCGGCCGAACTGGACGAACGGCTCGAAAATGACGACCAGCTGCTCGGCAGGGATCCCGATGCCGTTGTCGCGTACGAACAGGACAACGTCGCCGGCGTCACGCGCGGCGCCGATCACGATCTGGCCGGAGACATCGCTGAACTTGATCGCATTCCCGAGCAGGTTGACCATAATCTGCTGCAGACGCGTCGCATCGGCGCGGACACACAACGGCTCGTCCGGGAGTTCGACCTCAATCCGGGGACCCGGCGCGGCCGACTCACTCCATTTGCTGCTGACCGCGTCGCGGATGACGTCGCGGACATCGATGTCCTCCTGATGCAGCTCGATCTTTCCCCGCGTGATCCGGGAAATGTCGAGCAGGTCCTGCAGCAGGCTCGCCATGTGGCCGGACTGCCTTTCGATCACCTGGCGGGTGTCTTCCAGATCGGGATCGGGCAGCCCCGCCAGCTTGAGGATCTCCGTGGCATTGACGATCGATGCCAGCGGGTTTCGCAGCTCGTGCGCCAGCATGGCCAGGAATTCGTCGCGCCGCCGCACGCCCTCCTGCGCCTCCGCGAGCAGGCGTGCGCGATCGGCTTCGGTCCGGCGGTGCTCGGCGATCTCCAGCGCCAGCGTCTGGTTGAGCGAGTTCAGTTCGGCCGTCCGTTGCTGCACCCGCGCCTCGAGCTGCTCGGCTTCGCGCTGCACCTGCCGCGTCCGTTGCGCCAGTTCCACAAAGACCGAAGCCTTGGCGATCAACACTTCCGGCAGCACCGGAGTATGAATGTAATCGACGGCGCCGAGCGAGTAGCCGTGCGTCAGGTGCGTGTCGGTTTCATCCCCCGCGGTAAAGAAGATAATGGGGATCTGCTGCGAGCGGGGGTGGCGGCGGATCAGGTTCGCGGTCTCGAAACCGTCGAGGTCCGGCATGTTCACGTCGAGCAGGATCACTGCGCAGTCGTTGTGCAGCAGGAACCGCAGCGCTTCACGGCCGGACGTGGCGCGAACGAGATTCTGCTCCAGCTCGCCGAGGATCGATTCCAGGACGAGGAGCTGATCCGGCCGGTCATCGACCAGCAGGATGTTCAGGCGTTCGCAGTCATCGCGCATGAGCCATCGTTGGAAGCTGAGTGCGCCGTTCCCGGCCAGCCTAGCGTTGCAGCCACGCCCTGAGAACGGAAATCATGTGCCGCGGGTCCACCGGCTTGGAGACGTAGTCCCACGCTCCCGCATCGAGACATTTCTCGCGATCCCCTTTCATGGCCTTGGCCGTTACGGCGATGATCGGCAGCGCGTGATAACGGCGATCCAGCCGGATGGCGCGCATCGTGTCGTAACCGTCCATGTCGGGCATCATGACGTCCATCAGCACGGCGTCGACGTCGGGACACTGGTGCAGCTGGGCGATGGCGGCGTTTCCGTTCTCCGCCGACAGCACGCTGATGCTGTGCTCCTCCAGGATGCTCGCAAGCGCGAAAATGTTCCGCACGTCGTCATCCACGATCAGCACCTTCCGGCCCCGCAGCACTTCATCGGACTGATGCAGCCGCTGGAATACCTCGCGCTGCGGCGCCGGCAGACGGGCCACCGGCCGGTGCAGGTACAGGGCCGTCTCGTCCACCAGCCGATCGAGAGACTGGACGTGCTTGACCGGCCTGGTGTGCGAAATCCGCCGCATCTGCGCCTGCTCGACTTCATTCAACGCGCGCTGGGCGCACAGCAGCACCGGCACATCCGCAAGCTGCGGATTTCGTTCGAAGGCGTCGGACAGTTCCCGGATGGCCATGTCCGGCAGGTCGGGATCGAGGACGACGCAGTCGAACGGACGCTGCCGCGAACTCGTGAGGGCGTCGTCGGCGGTCGCGACTGTCACGATCTCATCGTCGTCGGTCGCCAGCAGCGACTCGAACTGCCGCCGCCGCTCGGGATCCGCCGCCACGATCAGCAGCGACCGCGCGGGGCGCGACAGAAACTCGTCAAACGCGCCCAGCAGACGTTCGAGCGCCTCGCGGTCCGGGACCGGTTTGGTCAGCACGCCGAACGCACCTCGCTGGCGGCCGGTTTCGGTCTGGTCTTCTTCGGTGGTCACAATCTCGACGGGGATATGCCGCGTCTGCGGATCGTTCTTCAGCCGATCGAGAATCCGCCAGCCGTCAATGTCCGGGAGCCGCAGATCGAGCGTGATGGCGGATGGTCGCAGGTCGCGCGCGAACGCCAGCGCTGACGCCCCGCCGGTCGCCACGACGCCGCGCCACCCGCAGTCGCGCGCCGTCTCCAGCAGAATCCGCCCGAAACTCTCGTCGTTGTCGACGATCAGCAGCACGCGGTCGCCAGGACGAATCTGTTCCCGATCGTCGCCGAACACGTTCTGCGACGGCGCCAGATCGATGTCCGCGGCGACTTGCCGGACCGCAGTCGCCGGCAGATCGCGGGACTCGGCCGCCTGATCCGCCGGCTGCGTTTTGCGCATCGGCCGCGTCTGGATATAGCTGATGGGGAGATACAGCGTGAACAGGCTGCCGGCGCCCGGCGCACTGGCGAGCCGCAGTTCCCCGCCGAGCAGAATCGACAGCTCGCGGCTGATCGCCAGCCCCAGCCCGGTGCCGCCGTATTTCCGGCTCGTGCTGCCGTCCGCCTGTTGAAACGCCTCGAAGATGATCTGCTGCTTGTCGGCGGCGATGCCAATTCCCGTGTCGCGGACCGAAAACGCAATGACCGCGGCCGCCTTGTTCAGCAACTCCTGTCCGTGGCGCCAACCGGCGCTCGCCGCAGCCACTTCCAGCGTGACGCCGCCGGTCTGCGTGAACTTGAACGCGTTGGACAGCAGATTCTTGAGAATCTGCTGCAGCCGCTTGGGATCGGTATACAGGCTTTCCGGCAGCGCGGGATCGAGATCGATCGAAAAATCGAGCCGCTTCGCTTCCGCCACGTGACGGAACGTGCGCTCGACGTAGCTCCCCAGGTCGGAGAAGTGCACCTCGCTGACGTCCAGCACCACCGTGCCGGACTCGATCTTCGACAGGTCGAGAATGTCGTTGATGAGCGTCAGCAGGTCGTTGCCGGCCGCATGGATCGTCTGCGCAAACTCCCGCTGTTTGCCCGTGAGATTGTTCTCGCGATTTTTGCACAGCTGGTCGGACAGGATCAGCAGGCTGTTCAGCGGCGTCCGCAGTTCGTGCGACATGTTCGCCAGGAACTCGGACTTGTACTTGGACGTGAGCGCGAGCTGCGAGGCTTTCTCTTCGAGAGCCTGCCGCGCCTGCTCCACCTCGTTGTTCTTGCGTTCGACTTCGAAGTTCTGATCGGCCAGCAGCCGCGCCTTGTCTTCGAGCTGCAGGTTCGTACTCGTCAGTTCCTGCTGCTGGCTCTGCAGTTCCTTCGCCAGCGACTGCGACTGCTTCAGCAGGTCTTCCGTGCGCATATTGGCTTCGATGGTGTTCAGCACGATGCCGATGCTCTCCGTCAACTGGTCCAGGAACGCATGGTGCGTGAGGCTGAACCGCTCGAAGGACGCCAGCTCGACCACCGCCTTGACGTTGCCTTCGAACAGGATCGGCAGCACGATCACGTTCAACGGCGTGGCTTCGCCGAGACCCGAAGAGATCTGCACGTATTCCGGCGGCACGTTCGACAGCAGAATCTTCTGCTTCTCGAGCGCACACTGGCCGACCAGTCCTTCGCCCAATGTAAACTGGTTGCCGATGTGCCGCCGCTCGCGGTACGCGTAGCTCGCCAGCAATCGCAGCACCGGTTCTTCGCCGGCGGAGTCCAGAATGTAGAAGACGCCGTGCTGCGCCGCGACGACCGGCGCCAGCTCGGAGAGAATCAGCCGGCCGACCGTCAGCAGGTCTTTCTGACCCTGCAGCATCCGGCTGAACTTGGCAAGATTCGTTTTCAACCAGTCCTGTTCGCTGTTCTTGTGCGTCGTGTCCTTCAGGTTCCGGATCATCTGGTTGATGTTGTCTTTCAGCGCTGCGACTTCGCCGCTGGCCGCCACCGTGATGAACCGGTTCAGTTCCCCCTTCGTCACCGCCGTCGCGACTTCGGCAATCGCGCGGACCTGCGCCGTCAGGTTGGCCGCGAGCTGGTTGACGTTGTCGGTCAGGTCCTTCCAGGTGCCGGCTGCGCCAGGCACGCTCGCCTGGCCGCCGAGCCGCCCTTCGACGCCCACCTCGCGAGCCACCGAGGTCACCTGATCGGCGAACGTCGCCAGCGTATCGATCATGCTGTTGATCGTTTCCGACAGCGCGGCGATCTCCCCTTTGGCTTCCACCGTCAGCTTTTGACGCAGGTCGCCGTTGGCGACGGCCGTCACGACGCGCGCGATGCCGCGGACCTGGCCGGTGAGGTTGCCGGCCATGTAGTTCACGTTGTCGGTCAGGTCTTTCCAGGTGCCGGAGACTCCCTGCACCTCGGCCTGTCCGCCGAGCTTGCCCAGCGTGCCGACCTCACGGGCCACGCGCGTCACTTCCGAAGCGAACGATCGCAGCTGGTCCACCATGATGTTCACGGTGTTCTTCAGCTCGAGGATTTCGCCTTTGACGTCGACGGTGATCTTCTTCGACAGGTCGCCGTTCGCGACGGCCGTCGTCACTTCGGCGATGTTGCGGACCTGGGCCGTCAGGTTGCCGGCCATGTAGTTCACGTTGTCGGTCAGGACCATCCACGTGCCGGCCACACCCGGCACCACCGCCTGCACGCCCAGCCGCCCCTCGGTGCCCACCTCGCGGGCCACCCGCGTCACCTCGGAGGCGAACGAGCGCAGCTGCTCCACCATCGTGTTGATCGTTTCCTTGAGATGGAGTATTTCCCCGCGCACGTCCTCGGTGAGCTTGCGCGAGAGATC
>JAEUIG010000805.1 GCA_016795125.1 Planctomycetaceae bacterium
TGATGGCGTTCTGCTCGATCGTCAGCGGGTGCAGCCTCGCGCCGATGCGGTGCGACTGCGCTTTCCACTCCGCCTCGGTCTTGTATTCGCCGGCGAAGTGCGGCTCCCAGAACGCGATGTGGCACACGCGGCCGATCCCGAAGATCACGCCCAGCTTCGCGCCGCCGGCTTTCAGCTCGCCAATCCGGTCGGCGTAGGTCGGCAGCACTTTCTTGAGCGCGAAATGCCGCTGCTTCTTCGGGATCGTCAGCTTGCCCAGCGGACCGTAGAACGCCTGCTCCATCGCGTACTGGAATGCGCCCGGGTTGCTCGGCGGGAGCGAGTTGCCCTGCGCGTCGCTCCACTCATCCATATTGAAGCCGTACACGTGGTCGCACGGCACGCCCCACTCGGTGAGGAAGTAGACCGCCCAGCGATACATGCCCATTGGACCGACCGGGAGAATCAGCGCCAGTTTCTCGCCGGCGTCGCGCGACCGCTTGATGGTGATGGCGATTTCGTGGCCGAGCAGCGTGTCGAAGTCGGCCAGTGAGGCGCACGGTATCGGCGTGAACTGCTTGTGCCACCAGGGCTGCCGGTTGGTGATGGTTTTCGGGTCGTCATCGACGCAGGCGTCGATTTTCTTCAGGTCCCAGCCGGCGGGAAAGAAGCCTTCCATCATCGAGCCGGAAATCGTGCTGAGCAGGTCCATGGGGCTTAGTGGGTGGTGGCTAGTGGGTAGTGGATAGCGGCGACAGTGTAACCGCAGACTCCCCCGCGCGGCCACCGGCCGAAAGATTCACCGCAGAGAACGCGGAGGACGCAGAGATTTCAGGAACTGCGGAATAAGCGGAAGGAGAAGCATCAGAAACTTGCCCCGTGTTTCTGCAAAGCATTTTCCCGCTGCTTCTGCGCATTCCGCGGTTCCTACTCTGCGTCCTCCGCGTTCTCTGCGGTGAACCTTCAATTTTGCCCGACGCTTGTTCGCCGGTGCGGCCGTCGTAGAATCGGCGTCGCCACCATTCACTGCGAGCCAATCATGCGTGTTGCGTACCTGCACTGTGCGACCGGAATCAGCGGCGATATGACGCTGGCCGCGCTCATCGACGCCGGCGTCGACGAGTCCCAGATCCGCTCCGCCATCGCGTCACTGAACCTGCCCGGCGTGGAGCTCGACGTCGAGCAGGTCGTCAAGGGAGGCTTCCGGGCGAAGCACATCACGGTCCGGCACCCGGAGCAGCATGCGCATCGCAACTACGGCGACATCGAACAGATCGTGAACTCGGCCGGCGGCCTGTCGCCGTCGCAGAAGACGCTCGCACTGAAGATGTTTCGGGCGGTTGCCGAAGCGGAGGCGCACGTCCACGGGTCGACGGTCGACCAGGTCCACTTTCACGAGGTCGGCGCGATTGATTCGATCGTGGACATCGTCGGCGTCGCCGTCGGCTTCGACCTGCTCGCCGCCGACCAGGTGATCTGCAGCCCGATCCCGACCGGCCGCGGGCAGGTGCACATCGCACACGGAATCTGCCCGGTCCCGGCGCCTGGAACCGCCGAACTGCTGCGCGGCATTCCCCTCGTGGACGTGCCAATCGAAGCCGAGCTGACCACTCCCACCGGCGCGGCCATCGTCAAGACGCTGGCCGCTCGCTTCGGACCGCTGCCGCCGATGACCATCGACCGCATCGGCTACGGGGCCGGCACCATGGACTTTCCCGAACGCGCCAACCTGCTGCGGCTGTTCGTCGGCACGCCGACCGCTTCCGGCGAAACCGACCAGGTCTGCCTGCTGGAGACCAATCTGGATGACATCGCCTCCGAGGTGATCGGCTATGCGTGTGAGAAGCTGTTCGCGGCCGGCGCGCTGGACGTCTACACCACCTGCATCCAGATGAAGAAGGAACGCCCCGGTGTCCTGATGAGTGTGCTCGCGCACCCCGCCGATGCCGACGCGCTTGAAGCCATCCTGTTTACCGAAACCGGCACGTTCGGCATTCGCCGGCAGCTGATCGATCGCTCCAAGCGCCAGCGGCGCGCCCATTCCGTTCCGACGCCGTGGGGTCCGCTGCAGGGGAAGCTCGGCTGGCGGCGCGGCGAGCCGGCGATCTTCACGCCGGAATTCGAGGACTGCGCACGGATCGCGCGCAACCACGGCATCCCGTTGCGCGTGGTTTATCAGCTCGCCCTGTCGGCCTACGCCTCGGCGCCAGTCTCCCCGTCAGAGCTGGACCCGGCGTCGGAACCCGCGCCCAGCGTCGCGCCATTGGCGTCAGGCGCCAGCGATCATGCGCACGACCACTCCCATGATCACGGTCATTCCCACGACCACGACCACTCGCACGATCATGACCATTCCCACGACCACGATCACCATCACCATTGAATCGTTCAGATTTGAACCACAAAGACACAAAGGGCACAAAGAGACTCGCGTTTTCATTGTCTTTGTGCCCTTTGTGTCTTTGTGGATTCTAAAGAGGTGTGGTTGTCTCGCAGAGTGCTGTATGTCTGTCTGAGCCTGACGGAACTCGCGATGCTTGCCGCCTGGCCAAAGG
>JAEUIG010000304.1 GCA_016795125.1 Planctomycetaceae bacterium
ATCGATCCGCTTCCGCTGCTGCGCCGCATACGCCTTGGAGATCAGCCGGTCGACCGGAACCTCCGCCATCGCGGGATCGGCGTAATAGGTCGCGCGATCGGCGAATGCCAGCTTCTTCGCTTCCACGAGCAGGTGCAGGTACTCCGGGCTGCCGCGGCCCATCTTCGCAATGTCGTACGCCTCCAGGATGTTGAGCATCTCCAGGGCGGCGATTCCCTGGCCGTTCGGCGGCAGTTCCCACACGTCGTATCCGCGGTAATTCGTCGAGACCGGCGACACCCATTCGCTGGTGTGGTCTTCAAAATCGCGCAGTGAGAACTTGCCGCCGTGCGTCTCGCTGAAGGCGACGATCCGCTGCGCGATCGATCCGCGGTAGAACGCCTCGCGCCCCTGCGCCGCGATCAGCCGGTAGCTGGCTGCCAGGTTCGGATTGCGGAACATCTCGCCCACCTTGGGGCGGCGGCCGTCGATCAGCCACGTTCGTGCTGAATCGGGCCAGGGCGCGAACGCTTCTTCCGTCCCCGCCCAATGGCCGGCGATGATCTCGCTGACGGGGAATCCGTCTTCCGCATAGCGGATCGCCGGCGCCAGCAGTTCCGACAGGGGACGCGTGCCGAACCGGTCCCGCAATTCAATCCACCCGTCCACGCAGCCGGGCACCGACCACGACAGCGGACCGTCATGCGGAATCTGCGTCAGGCCGAGATCGCGGAAAGTATCGCGGTTGAGTGCGTAAGGACTGCGGCCCGAGGCGTTGAGCCCATACAGCTGCTGCGACTTCGCGTCCCAATAGATCACGAACAGATCGCCGCCGATGCCGCAGCTCATCGGCTCGACGACCCCCAGCATGGCATTGGCAGCGATCGCCGCATCGACGGCATTTCCGCCGGCCTTCAGCACATCCAGCCCGACCTGCGATGCCAGCGGCTGGCTGGTCGCCACGACGCCGCTGCGGGCGATGACCTCGGACCGCGACTGTTGCGGGTTCTTCGCCGGCCGGTCGTACTCGGCGGCGCGCACGCGGCGCGGGACGGGCAGCGCCAGGAAAGTTTCCGGCATCAGCAAGGCTCCGCAGATCGCCAGCAGGCAGATGGAGATACGACGATAGCGCAACAGGCAGGACATGGCGGCGCTCCACAGCCGATTCGCAACTCGCCGTGACGACCCCTCGCCGGGCGACTTTGCCAGTGTGGCGGATGATCCAGAATGCCGCAACGCACAGCAGCGATCCGATTGCACGCGACAGCCGCGTGTGTGCATCGGGAAAACTGGTGACAGGAACGCAGATGACGCAGATTGACGAGATGTGCGCAGATCAACAGGACGCCGGCCCCAGAAGCAAACTGCCATATTCAGCATGATCCGCAGTGCGCCTCAGGCTCGTGCCATGGCGGAGGCGCAGCACATCGTAATCCCGAGAATCCGCGACAGCCGAGCTGCACGATTGCGGTCACTGAAAATCTGCGGATATCCCTGAGATCTGCGTCATCTGCGTTCTGCATGGCACATTTCACCGACTTTCGAGGCGCACAAACGCCGCGCTTGCCGCGATGTATCCGTCGCGAGTAAAAACAGGGCAATCGTCCCCCCGGCAGGCGCGCCGTTCTGGAGGGCGCTGATCGGACAATCGATGTGACGCGGAGGCCTGGAACATGGAACCGTTGACGAACTCGCTGTTTGTATTGCACTTCGTCGTGACCTGCGTGATGGCCGGCATCATGTGGTTCGTGCAGATCTGCTACTACCCCAACCTCGCCGCCGTCGGACGTGAATACTTCATCAGCTATCAGAAGGAGCACATCCGCCGCGTCACGCGCATCGCCTGGACGATGCTGTTCCTCGAACTCATCTCGGCGATCGTGCTCGTCTGCGTGCCCCACCATCGCTGGGTCTGGCTCAGTCTCGCCGTCAATCTCGCCCTGCTGCTGGGGATCTGGTGGTCGACGTTTTTCGTGCAGGTGCCGCTGCATCACACGCTTGAGCAGGGCTGGGACGCCTCCGCGCATTCGCGGCTGGTGCGGACCAACTGGTTCCGCACGGTGGTCTACACCGTGCGCAGCGCGGTGGTCATCGTCGTGCTCTGGAACGCACTGCAGCCGGTCTGAGACGGCCTGCCCGACGACCGGACGTTCGAGGAAGTTCGGTCGTTGAGACGTGACCGATGGCGGAGCGCACCTGCTCCGGTGCGACTCGCCGTCGCTGAACGTCGGCGTCGTGCCCGTGCGCTGCCCCGCTGTTGGGAATTCCACGGCTCGTTTGCGGACCGCACTCCTCCTCCGTAGACTGCCAGTCCCGGCCGCGAGCGCCCCGTCGGCCGATGGAGTCCTGCAATGTGCGGCATTGTCGGCTTTCTGGCTCGAACCCCGTCCCTGCGCAACTCGCTCGGGACGCAGGTTGTCCCCATGCTCACCTGCATGGGAGACCGCGGACCCGATTCCGCCGGGCTGGCCGTCTTCACAGAACCGTTGCCGGAAGGCTCCCGAAAGTTCAGCCTGTTTGCGCCGAGTCGTACGTACGACTGGGCCGCGCTGCAGCAGCGGTTTCGCGATGACCTGGGGACGCCGTTCCAATTCACGGCTGTCGAAAACCACGCCCGGCTGACGGCGGAGATCGAAGCGAAGCGCGTCAAAGGCTGGCTCCGCGAGCGGGCGCCGGAACTGCACCTGCTGTCCGTCGGCCGTGCGATCGAGATGTTCAAGGACGAGGGGCATCCTCGCGAGATTGCGGATCGTCTCGGCTTTGCACAGATGACCGGCACACATGCCGTCGGCCATACGCGGATGGCAACGGAGTCGGCCGTCACGCCGGCCCATGCGCACCCCTTTACGGCCGGCGAAGACTTCTGCCTCGTCCACAACGGGTCGCTGTCGAACCCTTACAGCGTGCGGCGCAAGCTGGAGCGCCTCGGCGTCCGGTTCGAAACCGACAACGACACCGAAGCGGCCTGCCGGTTCCTCGAATGGCGGATGCGTGAAGGGGACACGCTGGAGCAATCCATCGAAAAAGGCTTCGAAGAACTGGACGGCTTCTACACCCTGCTGATGGCGACCGCCGACAAGTTGCTGCTCGTGCGGGACGCCTTTGCCTGCAAGCCGGCCGTGGTGGCCGAAACCGACGACTACGTGGCGATCTCGTCCGAATTCCGCGCGCTGGCGCATCTGCCGGGGATCAAGGACGCGCGACTCTTTGAACCAGTGCCCGAACAGATTTATTCATGGCCCGTGTGATTGAATTCGACCTGAGCCGCCGCAGCGTGCGCGAGTTGAATCAGTATCTGCACCACGAGCTTCCCGCCGGGGAGCAGCGGGTGGAGATTCTGAACCCCAACGGCATGCACAGCCTGGCCGTCGGCCTCGATGCGCCGATCGACGTCGAGATTCGCGGCCACGCCGGGTACTTCATCGCGGGGATGAACAAGCAGGCGTCCGTTACCGTGCATGGGAACGTCGGCTGGAGCGTCGCCGAAAACATCATGTCGGGGACGGTCCGCGTGAAGGGGTGCGCCTCGGAGTGCGCCGGAGCCAGCGGACATGGCGGTCTGCTGGTGATCGAAGAAGACGCGTCATCACGCTGCGGAATCTCGATGAAGGGCTGCGATATCGTGGTCGGTGGCAGCGTGGGACACATGTCGGCCTTCATGGCGCAGGCCGGCACGCTGGTTGTCTGCGGTGATGCAGGACCGAGCCTCGGCGATTCGCTGTATGAGGCGACGATCTACGTCGGCGGGAGGATCGCCAGCCTCGGCGCCGATGCGCAGGAAGAGCCGATGACGAAAGCGGATTTTGACCGCGTCGCGTCGCTGCTCAAGCAGGCGGGGATCGAGCGCGATCCCAAGTCGTTCAAGCGGGTGGCGTCGAAGCGTTCGCTGTACCATTGGCACGCGGATGCGGAACAGGAATATTGACGTGAAAGTCCGAATCTGAATGTCGAAAGGTTTCACCGCAGAGGACGCAGAGCGCGCAGAGTCAGCATCCCAGCAAGGTCTCTGCGAACTCTGCGCCCTCAGCGGTGAATTCTCTTCCAATCGAAAATCCAAAATCGCAAATCGAAAATCCACCTGTGTCCCGCCTGCGACTCGAAGAGAGCTACTCGTTCAACCGCGATGTGCTGGATTACATCCAGCACGCGTCGGAGCATGGGCTCTACGAGATCCGCGGGCTGGGAGCGAAGCGCAAGCTCCCGACGTTCGACGACCTGACGTTTCTCACGGCGTCCGCCTCGCGCTATCCGCTGGAAGGCTACCGCGAGAAGTGCGTCTCCAAGACCGTCCTCGGCACCCGGCACGCAAAACAGCCGGTTGAACTCGAAATCCCGATCACGATCGCCGGGATGAGTTTCGGCGCGCTGTCGGCCAACGTGAAGGACGCGCTGGGCCGAGCGGCGACGGCGATGGGCACATCGACGACGACCGGCGACGGCGGGATGACACCCGAAGAACGCGTTTCTTCGAAGACGCTGGTCTACCAGTGCCTCCCGTCGCGGTACGGGTTCAATCCCGATGACCTGCGAAAGGCCGACGCCATCGAACTCGTCATCGGACAGGGGGCCAAGCCGGGCGGCGGAGGAATGCTGCTGGGACAGAAGATCAGCCCGCGCGTCGCGAAGATGCGGACGCTGCCGGAGGGCATCGATCAACGCTCCGCCTGCCGGCATCCCGACTGGACCGGACCGGACGACCTGACGATCAAGATCGAAGAGCTGCGGGAGATCACCGACTGGCGGGTGCCGATCTACATCAAGCTGGGCGCGACGCGGGTGCGAGAGGATGTCAAGCTGGCGGTGAAGGCGGGAGCGGACGTCGTCGTCATCGACGGCATGCAGGGAGGAACGGCCGCCACGCAGCAGGTGTTCATCGAGAACACCGGCATTCCGACACTGGCGGCGATTCCACTGGCCGTCCAGGCCCTGGAAGAGATGGACGTGTTCGGCGAGGTGCAGCTCATCATTTCCGGCGGAATTCGGACCGGGGCGGATGTCGCAAAAGCACTCGCACTGGGTGCCGATGCGGTGGCGATTGGCCAGGGCGTGCTGATGTCCCTCGGCTGCAACAGCGAGCACTGGTGCCAGGGAGACAAAAAGATCGACGCGACCGCCGATTACGCGAAGCTCGACACCGCGCCTGGGTATTGCCATCACTGTCATACGGGCAAGTGCCCGGTCGGCGTGACGACCCAAGATCCACAACTGGAACAGCGAATGCAGCCGGAGTGGGGCGCGCGACGGCTGAAGAACTACCTGCAGACCATGACGATGGAACTCACCACGCTGGCCCGCGCGTGCGGAAAGTCCAACGTGCATCACCTGGAGCGCGAAGACCTCGTCGCCCTCACAATCGAAGCGGCAGCAATGGCGAAAGTCCCGCTGGCCGGAACAAGCTGGATCCCCGGCGCGAGCGGCGGGGTTTAGCCCCGCCGTAACGCTTTCAACCCTTGCGAAATTAACCACAACGACACAACAGACACGACGAGAAGACGCAGTCGAGACGAATTGCGCGTTGCGGACAACCACTGAGTTCACAGAAAGAAGCTGATCACCACGAAGACACAAAGGTCACAAAGAAGCTGAACAATATTCGCTGCAAATCCTTGGTGCTCTTTGTGTCTTTGTGGTGAATCCGGCTGCTGGCGAGTGACCAACGACTCACGGCTCTTTGTCGATCAACCATTAACGATCAACCATCAACCCTCCCATGAGTGATCGCGAAGACCTGCGGAAACGACTGAAACAGGAACAGATCGAGTTCCTGCTCGTGCAGTTCGTCGACATTCACGGCGGAGCGAAGGCGAAGATGGTGCCGGCGGCGTGCCTCGACGACGTGCTGGACGTGGGAGCCGGCTTCGCCGGCGGCGC
>JAEUIG010000359.1 GCA_016795125.1 Planctomycetaceae bacterium
GGCGGCGAGCGCATGAAGAAGTTCAGATCGCTGCCGAGCTGCGCTGCGAGTTCATCGAGCCGGTCGGCATTGAGTCCGGTGTTCCAGAGCCGGTTGAGGGCGACGAGAGTCGCGGCGGCATCGCTGGATCCGCCGCCCATGCCCGAGGCGGAGGGGATGCGCTTGACCAGATCGATCTCGACGCCCGCGTTGCATCCGGTGGAGGCGGCGAGCAATCGCGCCGCCTTGACGATGAGATTGGAATCGCCCCCGGGAAACCCCGAGGCGTCGTGGTCGTGCGCGAAGCGGGTGCGCAACACGATGTCCGGATGCGGCAGCGGCGTGAACCGCAGCGTGTCGCATAGCCCGATGGAAACCATCAGGGTTTCCAGTTCGTGATAACCGTCTGGCCGTTTCCCGCAGACTTCAAGAAACAGGTTCAGTTTTGCGGGAGCATCGACGACCAGAGACGGACCCTGGCGGCGAAAACGCATCCGTGACACGCCCCATGAAGCAAGTTTCGTTCACTTGCGAAGCAAGGCCCGGTGGCGACCACAGCTGTCCCATCGGGATCTGCTGACCACGTCAGATGATGAATTCGTGAAGGGAACCTCAGCGCAGGTGATGTTATCGTGACGGGGTGGGGTGTCAACAGCAGGGGGCGGAGGGGCAAGAGGTCAGAGGGCTGAGGGCGGGCCCGCCTGTAATCCAAAATCGAAAATCCAAAATCGAAAATCGCCCTACGCTGCCGGCCGGTGGTCGTACCGCACTCCCCTGCCCTGTTGTTGGCAAGCTATGATTGAGCAGGAATGCGTGGTGCTGCGAACGAAGTTCCGGAGTCTGTGCTGATGTCAAAACTGTGCAATTTGACCGTCGCAGCTCTGTCTCTGGCGTTGCTGTCGTCGCCGGCGATGAGTCAGGTCGAGTCGGATGAGCCGGGGCATGCGCCGGACGTGCGGATTGAACCGGCGGCGCCTGTGGGTCAGCCGACCGTCGAAGAGCTGTTGCAGCGGCTCGATGCGCTGGAAGCCGAGATGGCCGCGCCGGCGGCCGCGCGGGACCGCGGGCTGGCGTTGATGCTCGCGAGTTCGCACCTGGCCAGCACGAACTATTTCGGCGAGGGGGGAGTCCGCTACTTCGTCACCGGTCTGATCCTGATCAACCTGACCGACGAGCCGGTCACGATTCCCACCAGCGGCGTTGTGCTGGAGGCGGACGGCCAGAAGCTCCAGCTTGCCGACGCCGAAGCCCAGTTGTCGCGGCATGTGCTGCAGTTCGGCAACGGCCAGCTGGGACGCTACACGCCGCTGGCGGAGTCGATCATCATTGCCGGGCACGGCAGCACGTCCACGACGTTGTTCTTTGCCGGAATCGATTCGGCCACGCCTGTTCCGGCGCTCCGGCTGATCGTCAATTGGGAACGGGGGAGTGAAACGCTCGACGTCAATGCGTATCAGCGCGGGGTCCTGGGACTGGAAGTCGAGCGGCTGGGACCGCACAACTGCGGCGCTCTGCTCACGATCAACGGCGAGTTGAACACGGTGAACGCAGCCGCGCTGGCGGACGAACTGGACGTGCTGGCGGCGGACGGGGCCGTACGGACGGCGGTGGCGTGGGGCGCAACGGCGCCGCGTCCCGATGACCAGCTGCTGGGCTGGCTGGCGGTGGCTTCGTCGGAAGACCAGGGGCTGCAGTATTCGCAGTTGCCGAGGATTCCGGCAGCAGTGCGGGAGACGTTCCACCTGGTGCAGCCGCCGGGGAGCGATGCGGAGCCGTACGGCGGTTACATCACGACGCCCATGCATGCAACGGTCGACGGCGCGATGATCGCCGCGCTGCGGACGGCGTACGAATCGGTGCCGCGCGAAGAATTGCGGGCCGAGCTTGCGCAGGGCCACCGGCTGTCGCGAGCCGCGGCGCTGGCGTATTCCGGGTCGCGGCTGGGGCGGCGCGAACTGCCGCTGGTGCTGGCCGCGAGCGAGTCGGACGATGGATTCGTGCGACAGCAGGCGCTGGTGGCGCTGTCGCAATACGGCGAGTCACAGGCCATCGAGCGGCTCGTCAAGGCGGGCTCGTCGGCCGACCCGGTGATGATGCAGACGGCGATTGCCAGCCTCGCCGGATCGAGGTATCCCGCTGCGCAGGCCGCGCTGCGGACACTGCTGGACAAACTGGACCCGGCACAGACGGTCGGAGTCATCGACGTGCTCGCCCGGTTTCCACGCAACGAATGGGTCGACCGGATCGCCCTTTATTACCAGTCCGGCGATCAGCCGCTGCGGCTCGCGGCGCTGCGTGCGCTGGTCCGTCTCGGACATGCGGACATTGTGTCGCTGCTGGAGACGGCGTTGAACTCGGGCGAACCGGAGTTGCGCACGTTTGCGTACGTGCAACTGTCGTTGCGCACCGATCCCCGCAGCGAGGGCCTGGCATCGAGCTACGCGTTGAAGCTGCTGGAAACGTCGCCGCCCGATTCGAACACCCACTCGCTGCTGATGCGGACACGCGACCAACGCGCGTTGCCGGCGCTGCTGAAGCACCTCGACGCGTCCGGCGGCGGGCGCGAATCGCTGATCGTGCTCATCGCACAGGTGGGGGGCGTGGATGCGTTTCCCGACCTGCTGGCACGATACCCGCGGCTGACGTCGCAGGAGAAAGCCGCGGTGCTGGAGATTCTGCTGGCCGGCAAGTCGGACGGAATTCGTCCCCTGGCGCTCGAGGCGCTGACCTCCGGAGACTCACAACTGGCGGATGTCGCCTCGCGCATCGTGGCCGCACAGCCCGATGAGCACACGGTGCCGGCGCTGGCCGAGGCGCTCAGGAAGTCGCAATCGCCCGAGGCGTGGGCCGCCATCTGCACCGCGTTGGGCAACATCGGCGACCGCGCCGCCCGGGAAGCGCTGCTGGCGGCACGCCGGACCGACGACCTTAACCTGCGCGTGCAGGCGGTCGCCGGCCTGTCGCGGATCAAGAGTTCGTCGCCGGCCTACCAGTTTTCGCACCTCGTGGAACAGGCGCTCGAAGAAGGCCGGCAACAGCGAGCGCTGAAACTGCTGGACCTGCAGATTCTGTTTGATCCGGAGTACGCGGAAGCGTACGCCCGGCGCGGCCATGTGCGGCTGCAGCAGCAGCGGCTGGCCGAAGCCCTGGCCGATTTTGAGCGCGCCGAGGAGTTCGATCCGTTCGATTCGTTTGCGCTGACGGGCCGGGCCATCGTGCTGGTGATGCAGGGACAGACGGCGGAAGGGGTGCGGCGCGTTCGCGACGCTGCGGACCAGTTTCCCGGCGATGAAGGGTTCGAGTACAACGCGGCCTGCGTGTACGCGCGCGCCTTCGCGCAACTGCAGGACGGCACGTCGCCCGCAGACGTCGCGGTGCGGAAGGAGTACCTGGCAGACGCCTTGAAGCACATCCGGCACGCCATGCTGCTGGGATTCACTTCCGAGGAGTACTACAGAAACGACCCCGATCTCGCCGTACTCAAGGGGGTTGAGGAGTTTGAATCGCTGCTGGCCAACCCCCCGCAGATGGAAACCGACGAGGACGCCGGCGACCTCGAACTCGGTCCGGGCAACCTGCGGTGAACCGCAACCAGAACCGTGGTTCATGATTGATTCGCGAGGGGCGTTGAGAATGCTGGCGATCACGGACACGATCGCCGCCGTCGCGTCGGCGCCGGGAGCGGCGGGACGGGCCGTTGTGCGGCTGTCCGGGGATGCAGCGCACGAAGTGGTTGGACGCGTGTTCGTCCCGGAGGATGCACAGGCCTGGGTGCAGGCGAGCGGGCCGCGACGGCATCGTGGTCACGTCGCGTTGCCGGGTGCACCAGTGCCGCTGCCGGTCGAGGCGTGGTCGTGGCGGGGAACGCGCAGTTACACCGGGCAGCCGTCGGTGGAACTGCATTGTGTGGGGTCGCCGCCCCTCGTGGATGCGCTGCTGACGCAGTTGCTGGCGCACGGCGCGCGTCCGGCGCAGGCGGGAGAATTCACGCTGCGCGCGTTTCTGGCGGGACGAATCGATCTGCTGCAGGCCGAGGCCGTGCTCGGTGTCATCGAAGCGACGGATGACCAGCAATTGTCCGCCGCTCTGACCCAGCTGGCCGGCGGGATGTCGGCCCGATTCCGCGAATTGCACGAGACGCTGCTGATCGATCTGGCCGATCTGGAAGCGGGACTCGACTTTGTCGACGAAGACATCGAGTTCATTGAGCGCGACCAGTTGCGCGAGCGGCTGGACTCGGCGGCCGCGACAATCGCCGCACTGCAGGAGCAGGCGGACCGCCGGCTGCAGACGCGTCCACAGGCGGTCGTCGTGCTGGCAGGACTGCCGAACGCCGGCAAGAGCACGCTGTTCAATGCGCTCGTTGGACGGGAATCGGCGATCGTGTCGCCGCAGCCGGGCACAACCCGTGACTGGCTGGTGGCAGAAGTAACGTGGGACGGTTGCGCGATCGAGCTGCTGGATACGGCGGGCCGGGATGCGGCGGCGGATGAGATTTCGAGCGCGGCGCGAGAGGCAGCGGACGAACGCCTGGCTGCGGCGGATCTCGTCGTGTGGTGCACGGCGGCCGACCTGTCCCCGGCCAATGCGCAGGAAGATGCGCAATGGCGGCTCGCGTGCGAACGCGTCGCGCGCTCGGTGTTGCCCGTTACGACGAAATCGGACGCCGCAGCGAACTGTTCGACCAATGGGCGAGTGTCGTTGAGCGCGAAGACCGGCGCCGGTTTGCCTGACCTGCGCCGCGAGATCGTGAGGCGGGTGGACCTGCGCGGGCAACACGTCGGCGAACTGCTGGCCTCGACGGCGGCGCGGTGCCGCGATAGCCTGCGCAGCGCGCTGGACGCGATTCGCCACGCGCGCGCGCTGCTCGACGCCGATGCCGGAGACGAGCTGATCGCCGTGGAGCTGCGCGGGGCGCTGGAG
Source organism: Planctomycetaceae bacterium (assembly GCA_016795125.1). Lineage (GTDB taxonomy): Bacteria > Planctomycetota > Planctomycetia > Planctomycetales > Planctomycetaceae > JAEUIG01. The sequence goes on from JAEUIG010000359.1 coordinate 4,903, forward strand.
CAAACGGGCCACGTCGCCGGCCAGGTCTCGACCGACGACCTCCTGGACCGGATCTTCAGCCGGTTCTGCATTGGAAAGTAGGGCTCTTCGACCTGAGAATCCAGAAGTTCGACACAAAGTCGCAGAGACGCAAAGACGCGCAAAGAAGACCAGGAGGACGTCATCGTGGACGATCGGACTGGCGCAGGTCTCCGCAATCTGATTGCAAACTCGTAACGGATCGTTGTTGTTTTCTCTGCGCGTCTTTGCGTGTTCGTGACTTTGTGTCAATTCAAATCGTTGCCGCAGGATGGGAGCGTCACGGATGTCGCTGGTGATTGGCGTTGATGAAGCCGGGTACGGGCCGAATCTCGGGCCGCTGGTGATTACGGCGACTGTCTGGGAAGTGCCGGGCGATCCGCGGGAGTTTGATTTCTGGCGCACGCTTCGCCGTGTGCTCTCCAATAAGCCGGTGCGCGCCGGACGCGCCAAAGTCACCGCGAACGGCGCCGGCGAAGCCGCCGTTTCCCGCAGACCTGCCACCCGGTTGCACGTCGCGGATTCCAAGCAGGTGTATTCGCCGAATCGCGGCCTCGGACCGCTGGAGACGTCGGTCCTGTCGCTGCTGGGATGTCAGGCTTCGCCGGCCACGCTCGCCGATCTGTGGCGGTATCTCTGTCCGCATGTCACTGCGGCCGAGTGCACGGAACCCTGGTTCGACGGTGAGGGACTTTCACTGTCCCTGCCGCTGGCGGCGGACGGCGGCGAAGTCGCGGTGTTCGTCGATCGGCTGCAGCAGCAGTTCGCGGAGGCCGGCGTAACGTTGGGATGCGTTGCCAGCGACATCGTGCTGACGGAACGCTTCAACGGGCTGACGGAGACTCTCGGCGGCAAAGGGGCCGCGCTGTCGCGGTCGACGCTGGAACTGCTGCGGCGCGTGTGGGACCCGGACCGTGACGGGCCGGCGGTCGTGTTTGCCGACAAGCACGGCGGCCGCAGTCACTACCAGGGGCTGCTGGCA
>JAEUIG010000381.1 GCA_016795125.1 Planctomycetaceae bacterium
ACTGACTCCGGCTTCGACCAGCCGCCGCGCGACCAGCGCGTTCTGACCCCACTCGTCGCCATACTGCGCAACGAGCCGGGGGTCCTCGTCGCCGAGATCGAACGCGTGTCGCGCTTTGTCGGCCGTCAGAATGTCGATCGCCGTGCGGTTGAACTCGTCGACCGTGTCCATGGAGCTGTGGTGATCAACAGTCCGCCGGAGGCGGTCGAACTGTTGCAGCAGGCCGACACGATCATCCAGCCGGCTGCCATCGACCGTCAGCGTGGAGTTGGGCAGGCCGGACTTCGTGACGATCGGCGGGCGCCACGCGCTGCTCCAATGGCCTTCGCCGATGCCCGGGATGTACTCGCCGAATGCACTGTTATAGACCACCAGGCCCATCCCGACCGCCGCCGGCAAACCTCGCACACGCGACTTCAGAGCGCGACCGACGATCGCTCCCATTTGTGGATGCGTCGACTCGAACGTTCCAGGCTTGAGTCCGGGATGGCCCGACATGAAGCGGCCGTGGGCTTCAAAGTGCCCGGCCTCGTTGTGCGTACAGGAGCGGATCAGCGTAAATCGATCCGCCGTCTGCGCATGCCGCGGCAGCAGTTCGCAGACGTCCATGCCCGGCACGGTTGTCCCGATTGGCAGACAGGGGCCCCGCACTTCGGACGTCGCCAGTGGTTTGAGGTCGTACGTCTCCAGTTGACTCGGACCGCCGTGCAGGAACAGAAAGATAACGGCCGTCTCCCGCCGTGATGGCGAGATCGCCACCGCCTGCGCGCGGAGCAACCCAGCCAGACTCATCCCGCTCAGTCCCAGCAGCCCGGCGTGCAGCGCTCCGCGGCGGGTTACAGTCTGCGGCGCGCTGGCGGCACGGGCGGTCATTTCGTCACTGCGAGCCGGGATCGGAGGGCGAATCGCACCAGAAGGAGTATAGCTGCGCGTTACGCAGCGTGAACTGCAGCCGCACGGCCGTTTCACCCAGGCTGTCCGGTGCGACGGACTTCCAACGGACTGCCGCCCGCAGTTGGTCGCCCGTCACAGGCTCGGACACGGCCAGAGTCTGCCCCTCCGTATCCAGCACAGTGACGACGAGTTCGCCATCCTCAGCGGCGACATTGACGTGCAGAGCCGGGCCGCCGAGGAGGAGTGGACGGGTCAGCAGCGTGCCCGGCACAGCGTCCGCATCGAGCGAGATGAATCCATCCCGACGGAGCACCGCGAGGCAGACGGCGCCTTTATCCGGACGGTAGTCGTCATGTCCGGGCTCGTTGCCGGACGCTACGAAGGCGTAATGCTTGATGCCGGTGTAGTAGAACCAGATTTCGTCATCGCGAACGACGGGCGCGGATGGACCGATGATGGTCTGTACGTCGTAGGCTCCGGCGCCGAGCGGCGACGCTGTGAGGAACGGCGCGCGTTCTGCCACCCGTTCCCAGTCCTGGAGGTCGCGGCTGACAGCGACCTGGATATTGTAGAAACCGGTGTAGTCGCCGTATCGGTCGACGGCGTCTCGGATCGCGGGCGACAGCCGCAGCTTGTCGAACCCCGGCCAGCCCGGCGGCACTTTGCCCGTGTGGTGATAAATTGAGGGCAGACCGATGTACAAACCCTCGTACCGGAACACGCCCATGTTGTAGACCTGCACGCTGTAATGTTCGGGCGTGTTGTACTCCGTCTGCTTCAGCGACGGGTTCGCCAGCCGCTCGGCGATGCGCTGCCGGCCCAGCTCCTGGTCCAGTTCGTCGGCGTGAAATACAACGCCATAGTCGTACCACTTCCGAAAATCGCTGCTGGTCGCAATGGCCACGGACCGGCCGAACGGACCTCCCCGCTTGACCGTGTGAATAAAGAGTCCCTCGTGCGGGTCATAGCTGAAATTCCCTTCGTCGCTGCTGGGCACCGCGGGGACGTCCAGTTTTGTCCACTGGATGCCGTCCGCCGACACTGCAAATCCCTCGTTGAGAAGCGCCGCCTTGAAGCGGCGGGCCGGGTCGGCATCGCGCGGATCATACACGGCATGATCGATCCGCAGGTTCGGAACCGGACCTGCGGTCCAATGCAGGCCGTCTTCGCTGAGCCGCAACGGCTGGTCGGTGCTCATCACCCACAGCTTGAAGAGCTGAGCCTCGGGATCCCACACCGGCGCAGTCCGCGTCTGGATCGTCTGTGACGGATTGACACTGCGGATGACGGCGCCGCGTTTGTCAGGCTGATGCAGTTGCCGGACAAGCTGCTCAGTCTTCTCAATGACAAAATCGTCCAGGAACAACTGGCGCTGTCCCCGCGGGACGACGATCGGCTCGGCGACGGCAACCGCGCTCGACATCTGTAATGCTGAAATCAGCGCCGCCGGCGCAGCGAACGTCAGGATGAACAGGACAGAGATGCAGCGGCTCAAGAGGCAACTCCTCGCGGTCGCGTTATCGGCCAGCCAATCCGCCGGATGATGCTCCGTGGGCACATGCGATCAACGACGCGATGCGGCACGCACATGCGTACGCCAGACCTCTTCGGATTGTCGTTCGGCGCGCCGGCAGCATTGTGGAATGTGAAAACTTCAAGGGCCGTCCTGTGTCAGCCATGACAGGGGAAAGCGGGCGAACGTGAGCGTGCCGGAGGTTTCGTAAAGGATCGCGATGCGGCCGTCTTTGAGAACTGTCATTGACGAGTACATCGAGTCGCGGGAGTCGAGGAGTTTTCCTGCACTCCAGGTCCGGCCGTCGTCAGTGCTGGTGCGGACGGTGAGGGCGATCCGCTCGCTGGGGCTATTGGGATTCGAGAATAGGAGGAGTCCTTCCGGATGGCGGATGAGGCTCGCCATGCAGGTCGGATCGGGGACAGCATGCCAGGGTTCGGACCAGCGGCCGGCGGGTTGAGCGCCCGGTGGCTGGGATGCGGGAGGTTCGTTCCAGGTCCAGCGAGCCCAGGCGCGATTGCCGCTGTGGGACTCGTCGCGCATGGTGAGCAGGAGTGAACCATCGGGAAGTTCAGCGACCTGGGCTTCGCTCGTCGGAGGCTCAGCGGGGATGGCGGGGGGTGACACAGTCCAGATCTGGCCGTGGTCGGCGCTGTAGAGCAGGCAGGAGTGCGGGGGTCCGGCGGGCTCGCGGAACTGTGCGGCGAAGACGAGTGTGCCGTCGCCAAGCTGGATGCCGTTGCCAGGGCCGCAGAAGAAGAGTCGCCATTGCGGATTGCGGCCTCGGATGTCGGCAGTGATGTTGATCGGGGGAGACCACGAGAGGCCGTCGTCCGTGCTTTTGGTGAGGACGACCTGTGCGGTTTCGTCGGGAGTGATGCCAGGTCCGGAGCCTTTCCAACCGCGATCTCCTTTCGACCAGATAGCCGCGACGAAGATGGTATTGGTCTGGGCATCGACGAGAATCGCAGGATCGCCGACCCCATTGCCATGAGTGCCGGGTTCGTTCTTGTCGAAATCAAGAATCGGTTTGACGGAGCTCCAAGTGTCGCCGTGATCAGTGCTGCGGATCATCCCGACGTCGATATCCTGCGGGAGATCAGCGGAGCTTTGGTGTCGCAGATCAAAGACGGCGAGGAGCGTACCGGCAGGCGTTGTTGCAAGGCCGGGGATCCTCGAAGTATGCACGCCGTCTTCCTCGTGCTGGCGAAGGATTCTTCGAGTGACCCTCGAATCAACGGTGGTGTCGGAGTGCGGATCGGCGCCCATGACGACTGCAGACACGATCAACAAGCACAACGTGGCAGGGATAAATCTGTGCATGAGGTGGAAAATGTGAGTCATTGGGGCGCGAAGCGTCGATCATTCGCAGTCACTATCGCCGACTACGGAAGCGGAATGCAATTCCGGGACCGATTTTCGAGTTCACCGGGTGGCAATCAATCGACGTTTTCTCTGCACTGTAGAGGAGTCGGCGCGGATGATGGCTCCGAAAACTGAGGCCGAACCGAAGGGCCTCGTCTGCCCGCACTCACTCTACCGGCACCGCTATGTCGTTTAAGCGCAGCCGCCGGCCGAGAAAATCGTGCGGCGTAAGGAGTGCTGGCACTGCGGGCGACGGGTCACGACGACCGAACGGCTGATCGGGACGTGACGGTCTCGGGGGCGAGCGGGATCGCCCAAACGAATTCTGTCTGACCACGTCGCCTGCAGTGGCCGCGCATCAGCCGCCATTCTTCTTCGCCAGGATCGCGTCCATCTGGCCGGCGGTGAAGGCCCGGCAGGTGGTGGTGTGGACGTTGCCCAGCGCCCCCAGATGCAGGAGCGCGGTCGTCACGGTCTCGTCGTCCGGGGCCTCCAGAATAATCACCCTGTCGTGGTCCCCGAGCGTCCAGTACATGTCCCGCACCTTGACGCCCTGTTTCTTGGCGGACGCCATGAAGGCCGCCGCCCGCCTGGTCCTGTGGGCGATGTCCTTGATGCCCTGTTCGCCCCGATCCTGCTGACCCTGGGCACGGCGCTGCTGTGCCTGCTGCCGATCGGCGTCGCCGGGTACGTGCGGTATCAGGTCCAGAAAGCTGGGGGTGCGTTCGTTTAGCTATTGGGAGCCCGAACCAACT